>NZ_JBEFZE010000003.1:0-248133 GCF_042762395.1 Pseudogemmobacter sonorensis | reverse complement strand
TGCACTGACAGAAGCGCCGGATGGCCCGATCTCGCTGACCGATCCGGATGCGCGCGCCATGGCGACGCGCGCCCGCAACAGCGGCATGGTCGGCCACAACGTCCAGAGCGCCGTCGATACAGAGACCCATCTGATCGTTGCCCATGACGCGACCAATGCAGTCTTCGATCGCGATCAACTGGCCCCGACAGCGCTGGCGGCCCAGGCCGCGCTCGGCTGTGACGACCTCCATGCCGTTGCCGACAAGGACTACTTCAGCGGCCCTCAGATCCTCGCTTGCCACGAGGCCGGGATCACCGCGACCGTGCCGCGCCCGGCCACTTGCGGAAACGGTGTCAAAGGCTGGTTCGTGAAGGCCGACTTCCGATATGACGCTGAGCGCGATGTCTATATCTGACCTCCGGGCGATGAGCTCACCTATCGCTTTACCCGCGAAGAGCGCGGTGTTCAGGTCCGGCGCTACTGGATCAACAATTGCCAGACCTGTGTCCTGCGGCACCGCTGCACGACGGGGACCGAACGGCGGATCACACGCTGGGAGCACGAGCATCTGGTCGATGACATGCTTGATCGGCTTGGCCGCGACCCGGATCCGATGACGCGCCGACGCTGCACGGCCGAGCATCCATCCGGCACGATAAAGGGCTGGAGGGGCGCAACGCACTTCCTGACACGGCGCCTGCCGAACGTCAGGACGGAAATGGCGCTTAACGTCCTCGCCTATAATATCAAACGGACCATCTCCCTGATCGGCATCCGACGTCTCATAGCCGAAATCGCCAGCTGACATGGTCGATGCGGATCTGCGGCGCTGGCAAACCACGAAAACCACGCGCGCCGCTAGCCGAATGTTTCCACAAACCTTCAGCCGGTTGCCGACATATCCTGACCCATTCGGCGGGACATGAGGGAAAACATGTCGAAAGCATGAATTCCGTCATGCAGCATTTGCAGATCGGCTTTGCCCGCGCCAGGGTTGCCGTTCTCATTCGGCTGGATTATCTGGCTTATCAAGACGGGAAACGCCCAGTCTGTAAGCAGTTTATGAAAAGGAATACCGCAATGGCCGCCATCGAAACGAGCCGCCCGGCACCGTTCGGCGCCATCACGACGTATCGCGTCATCAACCTCTTCTCGCTCGCCTTCGCGAAGCTGAAGTCCTGGAACGATGCGCGCATCACCCGCAATGCCCTGTCCAAGCTCTCGGATCGCGAGCTGGACGATATCGGGCTGTGCCGCGGTGACATCGAGATGCTGGGGCGCTAAGAACGCGCTCAAGGACCGCAAGGTCGCCCGAACCGCCAGTTCGACTTGAAAAGACCGCCCGTGCGATTGCCGCATCGGCGGTCTTTCTCATTTCCGGGCCTCCGGCGCCACGGCAAAAGGCCGCCACGGATGCGGCGGCCAGGAGCATTGCGGAGGAAAACTTCAGCCAGGCGCGGGTCAGGACCGCGCGGGCCCGACCTTCGGCGGGAAGACCTCTTTCAGGAAGGCCGAGATCAGCCGGGTCAGCGGATCGGCCGACATCAGCCGCGCGGCGAAGGGATCGACGCCGGTTCCGGCCTCCATCTCGGCGACGCGGCTCTGGTAGGCCTCCTCGCCGACATGGAAATGGATCGCGCCCTTCAGCGTGAAACCGATGGCAAGGACCACGATTCCCCCCCGCAGGATCCGACCCAGCGAACGCTCGCGCCGATAGGTGGAGGAACGGCCAAGGGTGCCCCTGGCCTCGAAACCGTAACCCTTGCCATGGGCCTTCTCGATCCGCTTGAGGCGGCCCTGGAATTGCTTGAGATTCGGGTCGGCCCACATCTCGCTCACCGTTAAAATTGTCGGCCCCCGCCCGATGAGGAATTGATGCGGTGAGATTGTGGCGTTTTTGGGGCAAAACGCCCAAGCGAAACTAAAGGTGTTTTGATTTTCATTTTCAAGACAACGGGTTATTCACGCTCAAGAATCAATGCCGACCATTCGCCCAGATCGTTTCGATCCAGAAGACGGAAGCCCCGGGCCAGATAGGTTTCGATGATCGCCTTGGCCTGGACCACCAGAAGGCCCGACAGGATGATCCGCCCGCCGCGAATCACATGCGCCGCCATGTCCGGGGCAAGCTCGACCAGCGGGCCCTTGAGGATATTGGCGAACACCAGGTCGTAGGGCGCGGCGGCGGCAAGGCGGCGGTGGTCGAAACCGGCGGCCTCCAGGCATTCCACCCGGCCCTCCAGCCCGTTGATCGCCAGATTGGCCCGCGCCACCTCGACCGCCACCGGGTCGATGTCGCTGGCGATGACCAGGGCCTCGGGCAGCATCTTGGCCGCCGCCATGGCCAGAACCGCCGTGCCCGCGCCAATATCGGCCACTTTCGCCGGGCGGAAGCCTTCGGAGAACAGCCGGTCGAAGGCCAGAAGGCAACCCAGGGTGGTGCCGTGATGGCCGGTGCCGAAGGCCATGGTGGCCTCGATCTGCAGGCCGACCCGGCCCTCGGGCAGCTTGTCGGCATCGTGGCTGCCATAGACGAAGAAGCGCCCGGCATCGACGGGGTGCAATTCGCGCTGGACCTTGGCGACCCAATCCACCTCGGGCAGCTCCGAGACGAGGAAGCTTTTCGCCCCGAAGGCGGTGGCAAGGATTTCAAGCGCGATCCCGTCGGGCGGATCGGTGAAATAGGCGCCCACCTCCCACAGGCCGGAGCCGTCCTCGACCTCGAAGACGCCGATGCCGTAGGGCTCGGGCTCGATGCGCTCCAGCGCCTCACCAAGGGCGCGCGCCGGGCCTTCGCCGGTCAGGGTGGTCAGGGCGGTATAGGTGGGCATGGACGTGATCCTTGGCGGCGGGCTGTTGGGGCGGCAGGCGATCTGGGCGCGCCCCCCGAGGGGGGGACGGGCGGGTTCGGGCTCCGGGATGGCCCGGGTTCAGCAGGACCCGGGCCTCCGTGATCCGGGGCCGGGCGGGCGGCGGGCCGACCCGGAGCGCATGGTCGATCCGGGGCCGGAGGGATCCTGGCCCGCCGAAACCGGGCGAGGCCTGGGCGCAGGCGGCAGGGCGCTTCGCCTGCGCCCCGTCGGCAATCTTCCCCAGCCCGTTCCGGCCCGCCAATCCCGGCCCCAATCCCGGCCCCGCAGCCAGAGTTGCTGCGGCCTTAGCCCCCGTCCCCCGGCGGGTCAAGCCGCTCCGCCCCTCGGCCGCCCCGGCCCGTCACCCTCCGCCGCCATCCGCGCCGGGATCAACCCGCGCAGGGCATTGCCGACCCAGAGCCGCACCTTCGGCAGGTCCTCGGCCAAAAGCACCTCCTCAGGACAGCCGAGTTCGGCGCGCAGCACACCCGGCAGCGCCCCGCAAGACAGCGGCGGCGTCCGCATCCCCGCGCCCCGGTCGAAGAAAAGGTTGGTGATCGTGCCCTCGCAGACCTCGCCCCGTTCGTTGAGGAAGATCGCCTCGTCCAGCCCGGGGCCGAGCGCGGCGCGCGCCGCGTCATGCAGGGCGCGGCGGCTGCTCTTGACCCTCAGCCAGGGGTCGGCCGAATGCAGGCGCGCCGCCGCCAGCCCCAGTTTCCAGGGAGTTGCGGGGGCCGCTGGCAGGTCGAAGACCTGCCAGCGGCCCCCGCCGGGCGCCTGACCCATGGTCAGGCGCAACCGTGCCGGAGCCGGGGGTTCCGGCACGGGGGGCACATCGGGCAGGGTCCAGCCCAGAAGGGCCGCGCTGCGCCCAAGGCGCGCCAGATGCAGGGGCCAGCGCGGCGCGGCGCGGCCGTCCCAGAGCACCGTCTCGATCAGGGTCAGTCCCGGATCACGGCCGCCTTCACGAAGCGCGCTTTCCATGCCGCCTCCTCCCATTCGCCCTCTTCCGTCGAATCCTGCACGATGCCGCCGCCGACATTCATCTCGATCCGCCCACCCCGAAGACTAAGCGTGCGGATCGCGACCGAGAAATCCGCCCGCCCGTCCGGCGCCATCCAGCCGACCGCCCCGCAGTAGACCCCGCGCGCGAAGGGCTCGACCTCGCGGATGATCTCCATCGCCCGGATCTTGGGCGCGCCGGTGACCGATCCGCAGGGAAACAGCGCCTCGACCAGCGCGGGCAGCGTGGCGGGGGCGGCCAGCCGCCCCTCGACCGTCGAGACCATCTGATGCACCGTCGAATACCGCTCGACCGCGAAAAGCGAGGGTACCCGCACGCTTCCGGGCCGCGAGATCCGCGCGATGTCGTTGCGCAGAAGATCGACGATCATCAGGTTCTCGGCCCGGTCCTTGGGGTCGGCGGCAAGCCCGGCCGCGATCGCCGCGTCGCGGACGGGATCGGCGTCGCGCGGGCGGGTGCCCTTCATCGGCCGGGTCTCGATCCGCCCGGCCGCGTCGAGCCGGAAGAACAGTTCTGGCGAGCGCGAGACCACCACCGGCCCCACCCCCAGATCGACATAGGCGCCATGGCCGACCGCCCCGCTGCGGCGCAGCGCGCCGTAAAGGCCGAAGGCATCGCCCGAGACCAGCCGCGCCCGCATCGGAAAGGTCAGGTTGACCTGATAGCAATCGCCCGCCGCGATGTAGTCCAGCACCCGCCGGATCGCCCGGCCATAGGCGGCGCGGCTGATCCGGGGCCGGGGCGCGGTCATCCGGGTCGCGCGCCCGGCCTCGGCCATCCGGGCAAGCGTCTCGCCCGCGTCCTGCGGCCCGTCGAAGACCCCGAGCGCGAGGAGCGGCTGCCGCCCGCCCGCCCGCGCCAGGGGGGCGAGCCTCGGCTCCAGCGCATGGCCCGCCTCATAGGCGACATGGCCCGCGATCCAGGCCCCGGCGCGGCGCGCGGCCTCGGCACGGTGCAGCGCCGGAACGACCTCCTCCGGGCGGGAGGCGCGGATCACCTCATGCGGGGCGCGGAACAGCGCGGGCCGCGAGGCGGGGGGCGAATCCCTCCGCTCCGGCGCACCAAGGGGCTGTGCCCCGGAACCCTGCCCGCCGGGGCCCCGCTGTCGCAAACCCGGCGTCTCGGCATCCGGCGTCTCGGCATCCAGCGTCTGGGGCCCCGGACCATGCTCGACCAGCACGATCCGCCGGTCGGACGGATCGGGGCGGGAAAGACCGGCGGGCAAAGGATCCTTGCACATGTTCCGCCATTAGGCCGATCTCCGCCGCCGCGCCAGCCCCGGAACGACGCGGGAAGCGCCCGGACGGCACGGAAGACGCGACGCCGCGCCCCCGGCGGGCGCGCATCCCCCCCCGCCACCCGCCCGGGGGGGCAGGCCGGACAGGGGGGGGGCGGAGAACGGAGCGCCCGCGATGCAGACGGCCCGAGGTCGGACGGATCGCCCTGCCCCCGCCCGGCCCTCCTCCATCCATCCGCCGCAGACCCGTTTGCCCCTTGCGCCCCCCGGCACCCGGACTATAACCCGCGACGATTTGCCGACAGCCATGGGGAGCCCGACATGCCGAAGCGGACAGACATCCACTCGATCATGATCATCGGCGCAGGTCCCATCGTCATCGGCCAGGCCTGCGAGTTCGACTATTCCGGCGCCCAGGCCTGCAAGGCTTTGCGCGAGGAAGGCTACCGCGTCATCCTGGTGAACTCGAACCCGGCGACGATCATGACCGACCCGGGCCTCGCCGATGCCACCTATATCGAGCCGATCACCCCCGAGGTGGTCGCCAAGATCATCGAGAAGGAACGTCCCGACGCCATCCTGCCCACCATGGGCGGGCAGACCGGGCTGAACACCGCCCTGGCGCTTGCCGACATGGGCGTGTTGGAAAAGTTCAAGGTGGAACTGATCGGCGCCAAGCGCGAAGCCATCGAAATGGCAGAAGATCGCAAGTTGTTCCGCGAGGCGATGGACCGGATCGGGCTGGAGAACCCCAAGGCCACCATCGTCGCCGCACCCAAGGTCAATGGCCGCTACGACATCGCGGCGGGCATCGCCCAGGCCATGCGCGATCTGGAACATATCGGCCTGCCCGCGATCATCCGCCCCGCCTTCACCCTTGGCGGCACCGGCGGCGGCGTCGCCTACAACCGCGACGATTACGAGGCCATCGTGAAATCCGGGCTTGAGGCCAGCCCCGTCGCCCAGGTCCTGGTCGATGAATCGCTGCTCGGCTGGAAGGAATACGAGATGGAGGTCGTCCGCGACAAGGCGGACAATGCCATCATCGTCTGCTCCATCGAGAACATCGACCCGATGGGCGTCCATACCGGCGATTCGATCACCGTGGCGCCCGCGCTGACGCTCACGGACAAGGAATACCAGATCATGCGCAACGGCTCCATCGCCGTGCTGCGCGAGATCGGGGTCGAGACCGGCGGCTCGAACGTGCAATGGGCGATCAACCCCAAGGACGGCCGCATGGTGGTGATCGAGATGAACCCGCGCGTCTCGCGTTCCTCGGCGCTGGCCTCGAAAGCCACGGGCTTCCCGATTGCCAAGATCGCGGCGAAGCTTGCCGTCGGCTATACGCTGGACGAGCTGGACAACGACATCACCAAGGTCACGCCCGCCTCCTTCGAGCCCTCGATCGACTATGTCGTGACCAAGATCCCGCGTTTCGCCTTCGAGAAATTCCCCGGCTCCGAGCCCTTCCTGACCACGGCGATGAAATCGGTGGGCGAGGCCATGGCCATCGGCCGCACCATCCACGAATCGCTGCAAAAGGCGCTGGCCTCGATGGAGACCGGGCTCTCGGGCTTCGACGAGATCGAGATCCCCGGCGTCTCGACCACCGGCGCGCCGGATGTGGCGGCGATCTCCAAGGCGCTCAGCCTGGCCACGCCCGACCGGCTGCGGGTGATCGCCCAGGCGATGCGCCACGGGCTGTCCGACGACCAGATCCAGGCGATCACCGCCTTCGACCCCTGGTTCCTGGCCCGCATCCGCGAGATCGTCGAGACCGAGGCCGAGATCCGCCGCGCAGGCCTGCCCCTGACCGCCGAGGGACTGCGACACCTCAAGATGATGGGCTTCACCGATGCCCGGCTGGCCCGGCTGACCGGGCGCGACGAGGCCCAGGTGCGGCGCGCGCGCAAGAACCTCGGCGTCACCGCCGTCTTCAAGCGCATCGACACCTGCGCCGCCGAATTCGAGGCCCAGACCCCCTATATGTATTCCACCTACGAGGCCCCCGCGATGGGGGATGTGGAATGCGAGAGCAGACCCACGGGCGCGAAGAAGGTGGTGATCCTGGGCGGCGGGCCGAACCGGATCGGCCAGGGCATCGAATTCGACTATTGCTGCTGCCATGCCTGTTTCGCGCTGACCGAGGCGGGCTACGAGACCATCATGGTCAATTGCAACCCCGAGACGGTCTCGACCGATTACGACACCTCGGACCGGCTTTATTTCGAGCCGCTCACGCTGGAACATGTGCTGGAGATCCTGCGGGTCGAGCAGGAGAACGGCACCCTTCACGGCGTGATCGTGCAGTTCGGCGGCCAGACGCCGCTGAAGCTGGCGCAGGCGCTGAAGGACGAGGGTATCCCGATCCTGGGCACCACCCCCGATGCCATCGACCTGGCCGAGGACCGCGAGCGGTTCCAGGCCCTGCTGCAGGAACTGGGGCTGAAACAGCCGGTCAACGGCATCGCCCATTCGCGCGAAGAGGCGTTCCAGATCGCCGCCCGCGTGGGCTATCCGCTGGTGATCCGCCCCTCTTACGTGCTTGGCGGCCGCGCGATGGAAATCGTGCGCGACGACGCCCAGCTTGACCGCTATATCGCCACCGCGGTCCAGGTCTCGGGTTCGTCGCCGGTGCTGCTCGACAGCTATCTGTCCGGCGCGGTCGAGGTGGATGTCGATGCGCTTTGCGACGGCGAGGATGTCCATGTCGCGGGAATCATGGAACATATCGAGGAGGCGGGCGTCCATTCCGGCGACAGCGCCTGCTGCCTGCCGCCGCACCAGCTTTCGGCCGATACCGTCGAGGAGCTGAAGCGCCAGACCGTGCTGATGGCGCGCGCGCTGCATGTCGTCGGCCTGATGAACGTGCAATTCGCGATCAAGGACGGCGTGATCTATGTGCTTGAGGTGAACCCGCGCGCCTCGCGCACCGTGCCCTTCGTGGCCAAGGCCACCGACAGCGCAATCGCCTCGATCGCGGCGCGGCTGATGGCGGGCGAGAAGCTTGCCGCCTTCCCGCTGCGCCCGCCCTATGCCCAGGGCGTCGGCCCCGACACCGACCTGCCGCTGGCCGATCCGCTGACGCTGGCCGATCCGATCACGCCCTGGTTCTCGGTCAAGGAGGCGGTGCTTCCCTTCGCGCGCTTCCCCGGCGTCGATCCGCTGCTCGGGCCAGAGATGCGCTCGACCGGCGAGGTGATGGGCTGGGACCGCAACTTCGCGCTGGCCTTCCTCAAGGCGCAGATGGGCGCGGGCATGACCCTGCCCGAACAGGGCCGCGTGTTCCTTTCCGTCAAGGACAGCGACAAGACCGCGGCGCTGGCCCTGGCCGCGCGGGACCTGACCGCCATGGGCTTTTCGATCGTGGCGACGCGGGGCACCGCCGCCTGGCTCGGGCAGAACGGGGTGCAGGCGGAATCGGTCTCCAAGGTCTATGAGGGCCGCCCGAATATCGTCGATCGGCTGAAGAACGGCGATATCGCGTTGGTGATGAACACGACCGAGGGCGCGCAATCGATCTCGGACAGCCGCGACATCCGCCGTGTGGCGCTGATGGACAAGATCCCCTATTTCACCACCGCCGCCGCCAGCGTGGCCGCCGTCGCCGCGATGCAGGCCCGGGGCGAGGGCTATGGCGTCAGAACGCTGCAGGGCTGATCCGGCCTGAAAATCGGGCCCGACCGTGGAACCCGCCCCGAAAGGGCGGGTTTTCGCCTGCCTGGCCCCCGGCGGATCGGCCGATCCCCGCCGCCCCGCCCGGCCGCCTCGCCCGGCGGGGATCCGGCCCCCGGGCCGCGCGTTCCCTCCCTGTCCGATGGACGCAAGTCAACGAACAGAGAAGGAAGACCCAGATGAAACGGATCACCCCTATCGCCGCCCTTGCCTCCGCGATGATGCTCACCGCTCCGGCCTTCGCGCAGGACAGCACGGTGGTGCCCCCGGTCGACACCCAGCCCGGCATCGAGACCGCCCCCGCGCTTGAACCCGAGACCCTGCCCGGCGCCACGCCGGATATCGCGGCCGCGCCCGTGGGGCTTGCCCCGCCCGAGGGCTATGTCGCCGTCACCGACCTGACCATGATCACCGCGACCGACCTGATCGGCGCGACGCTTTACGACGCCACCGGCGCCAGCCTCGGCAGCGTCTCGGATATCGAGCTTGGCGCCGATGACAGCCTGAGCGGGCTGGTCGTCGATATCGGCGGCTTCCTGGGGATCGGCACCCATACCGTGAGCCTCGGCACCGAGAGCCTTGCCGTGTTCCGCGAGGCGGATGGCAACGGGCTGGTCGCGGCGACCTCGCTTGACGAGGATACGCTGAAGGCGATGCCGGAATATGTGCCGCCGATGAACTGAGCCGGTTGAGCTGACCGCGTAAGTTGAGCTGGCCGCGTAAACTGTCCGGGCGATCTGGCCCGGAAGGCAAGGCATGGCGACCCGGGGCAATGCGCTCCGGGTCGCGCTGATCGGTTAAGTCCGGGTTCGCTGGGCGGTTCGAACGCCTCGGGAAATGTCCTTGCATGGATAGCGCACCGACCAGGACCGGCCTCGCCGCTGTGGCCGTGGCTGTGACCGCGAGAGCGTCCACCAGATCCCGACCGCTCGAACTTGCCAGGCCCGTGGCCGCCCCCCGGGACGCTTCGCCTCCGTCAACGCCCCCGCACCTCAAAGGCCCATTCGGCCTCAAAGACCCCGCGCGTCAATGAGCCCAACCCTCAAGCCCCCTCAAGGCCACCTCGTTCGAAAACCCCGTCCCTCAAGGCCCCGGACGGCCGGTTCCGGCCCCCGCCCCTGCTGGACGGTTGACTTCCGGTGCATTTCCTGCGCATCCCCGGTGGCAATCGAGGTGGCTTCTTGCCGGGCGCGCCTCTCCCTTCTTCCCGGAAAACGCATGACCACCTTCGACGCCCTTGGCCTCTCGCCCAAGATCCTGAAAGCACTGGAAACGACCAGCCTCAAGACGCCGACGCCGATCCAGGCCCAGTCGATCCCGCCGATCATGGCCGGGCGCGACCTGATGGGGCTGGCCCAGACCGGCACCGGCAAGACCGCCGCCTTCGGCCTGCCGCTGCTGCACCGGATCCTCGACATCGGCCATCCGCCGGGGCCGAAGAACATCCGCGCGCTGATCCTTGTCCCCACGCGCGAACTGGCCACCCAGATCCGCGACAATTTCCTGACCTTCACCCAGGGCACCGCCGTCAAGATCGTGATGGTGGTGGGCGGGGCCTCGGTCAACCGGCAGGCGCAGGCGCTGGTGCGCGGCGCCGATGTGCTGGTGGCGACGCCCGGGCGCCTGATCGACCTGATCGAGCGCGGCGACGTCAGCCTTGAGAAATGCGGCTATCTGGTGCTGGACGAGGCCGATCACATGCTGGACATGGGCTTCATCCATGCCCTGCGCCGGATCGCCAAGCATATCCCCGTCCGCCGCCAGACGCTGATGTTCTCGGCCACCATGCCGAAGGATATCGACGAGATCGCCGCCACCTATCTGCGCGATCCCGTCAAGGTGCAGGTCGCGCCCCCCGGGAAACCGGCCGAGAAGGTCACCCAGGGCGTTCATTACATCCCGAACGGCGACAAGGCCCGGTTGCTTGAGGAATATCTCAAGAAACATCCCGGCGAACAGGCGCTGGCCTTCACCCGCACCAAGCACGGCGCCGACAAGCTGGCCAAGGTGCTGGCGCAATGGGGTTTCCAGGTCGGAGCGATCCACGGCAACCGCAGCCAGAACCAGCGCGACCGCATCCTGACCGAGTTCAAGTCGGGCGGGCTCGACGTTCTGGTCGCGACCGATGTCGCCGCGCGCGGGATCGACATTCCCACGGTGCGTCATGTCTACAACTACGACATGCCCAATGTGCCCGAGAACTACGTCCACCGCATCGGCCGCACCGCGCGGGCGGGGGCCGAGGGCTCTTCGATCAGCTTCTGCGCCCCTGCCGAGATGGGCGAATTGCAGGCGATCGAGAAGATCCTGAAAAAGCCGCTGCCGGTGATCGGCGGCGCGCCCTGGGCGGCGGATGTGATCGCCAGCGCGCCAAAGCCGGGCCAGAGGTCGGGCGCCAAGCCGGGTCAGGGCCGCTCCGGTCCGCGCGGCGGTGGCCAGGGCGGGGGCGGCGCGCGCCCCGGGTCCAAGGCCTCTGGCTCCAAGGCAGCGGCGAAACCCGGCGGAAGCCAGGCCGCCCCCGGCGGAGGCAATCCCAACGCGCCGCGCGGCGGCGCGCAGGCGCCCCGGCGGACCGGCGGCCAGAAACCGGGCGGCCAGACACCGGGCGGCCAAAGGCCAGGAGGTCAAAGGCCGACCGGGCCGAGGCCGCGCTAAGCCCCCTCGAAGCCCCTCTCGGCGCCCGGGCGGAAATCGCCCGGCGCGCGCTTGCGGAGAGGCTCTCAGCTCACCTCGTCTTCCAGATTGAGCTTCATCTGCAGCAGAACCTGCTGGATCGCGATGGTCTCGCGCAGCAGACGCTTCGATTCGTTGACGCTGATCCGGCCGTCGGCGATGGCGGAATTGTATTCGCTCATCAACTGGGCGAAGCGTTGCGCCAGCGCGACCACATCCTGGTTGACCCCGGTCGAGGGCGGATCGGCGCGGTCGGCGTCATAGCTCAGCGTGATGCCGCGCAGATCGGCCAGCGCCATGGTGACATGCGGCACCCGCGCCGCCGATTCCAGCCGCGCCACCACATCCACCGGCATGAAACGGTCGTCATGTTCGTCGCTGTCGGAATAATAGCGCCCCAGCGTCGCCTTGGACTTTCCGGTCAGGGCACAGGCGGCCTCGATGCCCACATCCTTCACCAGGGCCTCGGTATGTTTCTTCAGGTAACTTGCAGCCTTCATGGCTTTCTCCACACAAACCAACGGGCCGCGCCCGCGTGTTCCCCCTTGGGCGCGCGGGTGTTCGCGCGCGCCCAAGGGGGAAACAGAACAGCTTTTCCCATTAATCCGGCCGAAAGGCTTTGTCATGGATAAAGCGCCTGCGTCCCGATGCTTCCTCGATGCTTCGGGGCGCGATTGACGAGTGGGCCGCGCGCCGGATGGATCGCGTGGCAGGCCGGTCGGGACCCGGGCCGATGTCCCCAGCATCGGCCCGGACCGGAGGGGGCCCGGATTCCGCTGATGCCTCCGGCGATGCGGCGAAGGGGAAACCCGCAAGGAGACCGGCGCGGGCCGGGAAATGTGGTGTATCGACCGGCGCCCGGTGCTGTCCGTGTCGCGTGGAAGGTGCCCGGCCCGTTTCCTGCCGTTTCCGCCCGGCTGCGGCCCCCTGACGCGCCGTCAGCCTCGGGCCCGCGCGCCTCCGCCGGGATGGCGCCCCCTCGCCCACGCCCACCATATTGCCAGCGGCGGGCGGCGGGGATAGGGCGGGCGCATGGCAAAGCTGTATTTCCATTACTCGACGATGAATGCGGGGAAATCGACCCTGCTGCTCCAGGCTGCGCATAACTACCGCGAGGGCGGCATGGCGACCTGGCTGGTGACCGCGCGGCTCGACACCCGGGCGGGCGAGGGGCGGATCGGATCGCGCATCGGCATCGGCGAGCCCGCCGATACGTTCGAGCCCGGCGAGGACCTCTTCGCCAAGCTGGCCGCCCGGCTGCGCCAGGGCCCGCTGGCCTGCGTCTTCATCGACGAGGCCCAGTTCCTGGAAGAGGCGCAGGTCTGGCAGCTTGCCCGCGCAGTGGACGATCTGGGCGTGCCGGTGATGTGCTACGGGCTGCGGGTGGATTTTCGCGGGCGGCTCTTTCCCGGCTCGGCCGCGCTGCTGGCCTGGGCGGACGAGATGCGCGAGGTGCGCACGATCTGCCATTGCGGCAAGAAGGCCACGATGGTGGTGCGCAAGGGGCCGCAGGGCCAGGTGCTGCGCGATGGCGACCAGGTGGTGATCGGCGGGAACGAGACCTATCAGAGCCTGTGCCGCCGTCACTGGCGCGAGGCGGTCGGCGACCGGACCGCCGACCCGGCCTGAGATTCGGCATCACCAGGCCGCCCCGGCGCGGCCCGCCCGCCCAGGGCGATCATCGTCCCGGCGCAGGCGATCAGTGCCATTCCGGCCCAGGCGGTCCAGCCCAGCGTCTCGCCCCAGATCGCCCAGGTCCAGAACGCCGAGGCGGGCAGGATGACGTATTCCATCACCGAAACCCGGCCCGCATCGGCAAGCTGATAGGCCCGGATCATCAGCCCCACCCCCACGAGCGAGCCCGCCGCCTGCACGAAGGTCCAGCCCAGGAACCCCGCCGAGGGCCGGACCCAGCCGCGCAGGACGAAGCCCTCGGCCCCGTCAGACACCGGCATCGGCCAGAGCGCGAGCAGGCAAAGCCCGACCGCCCCGAAAAAGCCGAGCGCCAGGAAGAACCCGGCGAGCAAGGTCTCGGGCCGCTCGCCCCCGCACCAGCGCCGGGTGACGATATGGCCGGTGGCGTAAAGCCCCCCGGCCAGCACCGGCAGCAGCGCCGCCAGCGACAGGCCCGATCCCGACAGCGCATGCGGCCCCAGCACCAGCAGAACGCCCAGAAAGCCGGTCGCCACCGCCAGCGCGCGCAGCGCCCCCACCGGCTCGCCCAGGACGAACCGCCCGATCAGCAGGACGAAGATCGGCGCCGTGAACAGCCCCGCCGCCACCAGCGCCACCGGCAGAAATGCCAGCGCGCCGAAGTAGATTACCATCGCCGTGCCATGGATCAACGACCGCGCCGCCACCGCCACCGGCCGCTTCGGCCGGGGCGACAGGCCCAGAAGCGGCGCGGCCAGCGCCAGAAGCGCCATCGCCATCGCGGTGCGCGTCAGATGGAATTGCCACAGCCCCGCCTCGGCCGCGATCTGGCGCACGAAATTGTCGGTGAATCCGATGATCGCCGCATAGCCGAGGATCAGCATGGCGGCGGTCAGGCTGCGCTCGGGGCTCATGATGTTCCGCTACGTCATTTCTTTCCCTTCCCTTCTTCCCTGTTATCGTCCGGCCCGCATGTCTGAATGCGACACTCGAGGGAGGGGTTGGGATCATGGGCTGGCTGGCCGACGAGACGGGTCTGGAGAAATGCGCGGCGAATCACGTCGCCCTGAGTCCGCTGTCGCATCTGGCCCGCGCGGCCGAGGTCTTCGCCGACCGCACCGCCATCGTGTGGAAATCCACCCGCACCAGCTATGCCGAATATCGCGACAGGGTCGGCCGACTGGCCTCGGGTCTGCGTCGGCGCGGGATCCGGCCCGGGGATGTGGTGGCCTCGCTTCTGCCCAATATCCCCGCCCAGGCCGAAGCGCATTTCGGCGTGCCCGCCTGCGGGGCGGTGCTGAACACCATAAACACCCGGCTGGACGCCGATACGGTCAGCTACATCTTCGGCCATGCCGGGGCCCGGATCGTGCTGGTGGACACCCAGTTCCTGCCGCTCGCCGAGGCGGCGATCCGGCTGATGACGGGGCCCGCCCCCCAGATCGTCGAGGTGGTGGACCACGGCTTCACCGCCTCGGGCCATTTCCTGACCTATGAGGAACTGCTGGCCCAGGGCGACCCGGACGAGGCTTGGACCCTGCCGCAGGACGAATGGGAAAGCCTGGCGATCAACTATACCTCGGGCACGACCGGGCGGCCCAAGGGCGTGGTCTATTCCCATCGCGGCGCCTATCTGGCCTGCATGGCGAATGTGATCGCCTGGCGGATGCAAAGCTTTCCGGTGCTGCTGACCATCGTGCCGCTGTTCCATTGCAACGCCTGGTGCCAGCCCTGGCTGGTGCCGATGATGGGCGGCACGCTGGTCTGCGCCCGCGAGGTCACCGCCCGCGCGATCTACGACGCCATCGCCGACGAGGGCGTCACCCATTTCGGCGGCGCGCCGATCGTGCTGAACATGATCGTGAACGCCGCAGCCGAAGAGCGCCGCGCCTTCGACCATGTGGTCGAGGTGTTCACCGCGGGCGCGCCGCCGCCCGCCGCGACCCTGGCCGCCTTCGAGCCGCTCGGCTTCAACGTGACCCAGGTCTACGGCCTGACCGAGACCTACGGCCCCTCGACCGAATGCCTGTGGCAACCGACCTGGAACGGCGCCACGGGCGAGGCCCGCGCCGCCCTCAAGGCGCGCACCGGCATCGCCATGGCCATGGTGGAAGGCGTCGGCGTCCACGACCCCCACGGCCAGCCCATCCCCCGCGACGGCGCCCATCTGGGCGAGATCGCGATACGCGGCAATATCGTGATGAAGGGCTATTACCGCAATCCCGAAGCCACCGCCGAGGCCTTCCGCGACGGCTGGTTCCGCTCGGGCGACATCGCCTTCCAGACCCCGGACGGCTATCTCAAGATCACCGACCGCGCCAAGGACATCATCATCTCGGGCGGCGAGAATGTCTCTTCGGTCGAGGTCGAGGGCGCGCTGATGCGCCATCCCTCGGTCTCGCTCTGCGCCGTGGTCGCCAAGCCCGACGACAAATGGGGCGAGGTGCCCTGCGCCTTCGTCGAGCTGAAACCCGGGGCCGAGGTCTCGGCCCCCGAGCTGATCCAGCATTGCCGCAGCCTGCTTGCGGGGTTCAAGACGCCCAAACATGTGATCTTTTCCGAACTGCCCAAGACCTCGACCGGCAAGATCCAGAAGTTCGAGCTGCGCGCGGTCGCGAAGCTGATCTGAGCCCACCCTCTCTCGCCCCCCCGTTGTGGCGCGGCCCCCGGGGCGCTAAGGTCGCGCCATGAAATGGGGCAGAAAGAAACGCGCAAGCGGACGGACAGGCGGCAATGCGGGCTCGGGCACCGCGCTGGCGCGGTATCAGCGGCTGGAAAGCACCGGGCTCTGGCGCGACCACCCCGAGTCGCAGCGGCGCGAGGTGGTGGTGCGCATGGGCGAGGCCACGCTGCTGCTGTCCGACCCGCGCTCGGATGCGGTGCTGAGCCATTGGTCCCTGCCCGCGACCATGCGGCTCAACCCCGGGGCGCGGCCCGCGCTTTTCGCCCCGGGGCTGGAGGCGGCCGAGACGCTGGAGATCGAGGACGACGACATGATCGACGCCCTCGGGCTGGTCGCGGCGGCGGTCCGGCGCGCGCGGCCCCATCCCGGGCGGCTGCGCGGCGCCATCGTCGGCGGCACGGTCGCGGCGATCCTTGCCGTGGCGCTTTTCGTGATGCCGGGGGTGCTGGTGTCGCAGACCGCCAAGGTCGTCCCCGCCGCCAAGCGGGTCGAGATCGGCATGCGCGCGCTGGACGACGTGACCCGGCTGACCGGCGCGCCCTGCACCGGCGAACAGGGCCTGCCCGCGCTGGCCGACCTGGCCGAGCGGGTCTTCGGCCCCGAGGATACGCCGATCCTCTATATCCTGCCCGAGGGGCTGGCACGCCCGGCCCATCTGCCCGGGGGCGTGATCCTGCTGCCGCGCGGCCTGATCGAGCTGGACGCCCCCGACGCGCTGGCGGGCGCCGCGCTGGCCGAGGGGCTGGCGGCGAAACGCGTGGATCCGATGCTCGACATCCTCGACCATGCCGGGCTGCGGGCGAGTTTCGGGCTTCTGACCTCGGGCGAGTTGCCGGATGCGGCGCTGGCGGGCTATGGCGAGCGGCTGTTGCGCCAGTCCCGTGCCACCGGCCTGCCGCCAGCCGCCGACCTTCCCCCCGCCGACCTGGCCCGCGCCTTCGAGGCCGCGCAGGTGCCGCTTTCACCCTATGCCGCTTGGCTGGGCCCCGAGGCGGCGGCGCTGGCCGAGGCCGATCCGTTTCGCGGCCTGATCCCCAGCCCGCTTCTGCCCGACGACGACTGGATCGCGCTGCAGGCCGTCTGCCCCGGCTGAACCGCGCCCGCCATCGCAGCCGCCCGCCATCGCAGTCACGACGGACGCCCGAACGAAGAAGGCCGGAACCCGCGCGGGCTCCGGCCTTTTCCTTGCCCCGTCGCGGGGGCTGGAAACGCCTCCTCACCGCACGATCATCGCATCCGAAAAGCCCGCCCGCCGCGCCGCCGCCAGCGCCGATTGCGCATCCTCGGCCGAGGCGAAGGGCCCGGCATAGATCACCTGCAGGCTGCCGCCCTTGGCGCTGCCGCGCGCCACCGGCAGGCCGAGCGCGCGAAGCCGCCCCGCCGCGCCATCGGCATTCGAGGCGACGCCGAAGGTGCCGACCTGCACCATCAGCCGCTGCGCCGTGCCCGAGGGCGTCTCCTTACCTGTCACGGCCTTGCCCGCCGCCTTGCCTGCCGCAGTCTTCGCGGGGGCCTTGGCCGCCGCCTTGGGCGGGGCGGCGACTTCGGCGGTGGGATCGCCCTTGGTCGAGAGCACCCATTGGTCGCTGCCGCCCGAGCCGCGCGCCACCTCGACCTTGCGGGCGCCGCTGGCATCGGTGACGACATAGCCGTCGCGCTCGACCGCGCTGCCATCGGCGCGGCGCACGACCACGGTCACCTTCTTGCGCGTCACCGTGCTGCCCTTGCGCAGTTCGGCGGGCGAGGTGCGGGTCCAGATCTCATCCATGGCAAGGAACCCCTCGACGGTCTGCTTGCCCCGGTTGGGGTTCAGACGGTCGTCGGACCAGGCCTGCTTGTAGCCCACGGGCGGGGCCGGATCGGGATGTTTGGCCGATTTCGTCGCGCCAGAGATCCTGCCTCCCGCCTCGGTCCCGCGCCCCCCGGCGGCGACATGCGCGCGGTAGCCCGTCGGATAGCCGTCGGTCGATCCCGCCACCATGAACGGCAGGCTGGAGCCGACGACGGAACCGTCGCCCCGGGTGCAAAGGATCTTGCTACCGCCGCCATGGACGTCGAAACGCTCCGCCACCGGCGCATCCGCCGGGCAGGCCAGCCGGAAGCCCTCACCCGAGGGCAGGGCGGCAGGTGCGGCGGCGGGCACGGGCGCGGCGGCGGGCACGGCCGGGCGCGTCACCACCACCGGCGCGGGTGGCGCCGAAGCCGCCCTCGGGGCCGGGGCGGCCGGGACCGGAGCAGCCGTGGGCGCGACGGGCGGCGGGGCGGCGACCACCGGGGCGGGCGCGGGCGCGGGTGCCGGTGTCTCCTCGGCCACCTCGACCGGGCGGCCCGAGGGCGGATAGCCGCAAAGCTGCTGGCGGTCGCGCGAGACGCGCGGCACCCATGTCACCTGGCCGCCAAGGCCCGCGCGCAGGAAGACGCAGCCCCGGCTGTCGACATATTGCTGACCGTTATAGCCCGGCGGCGGCAGTTCCGCGGGCCCGCGCAGATCGGCATGCGCGGGTAGCGCAGCAAACGCCGCCGCGACGATCGCGGCGGAAAACACTTTTCCAGACATGAACTACCCCCAAGCAGCTTGCCCGATTGTGAAGCAGGAACGCTGCCAAGTCAAAGGGGGAAACCCCGACAAAACCGGCGAAATCCGCCCGAACACCCGCTATTTCGTGCCGAACATGCGGTCACCCGCATCCCCTAGTCCCGGCACGATATAACCGTGGCCGTCCAGATGGCTGTCCAGCGCCGCCGTGACGATGGGCACGTCGGGGTGGGCCTCGCGCATCCGCGCCACGCCCTCGGGGGCGGCCAGCAGGCACAGGAAGCGGATGTTGCGTGCGCCGGCCTGTTTCAGAAGCGTCACAGCCGCCGCGCTGGAATTGCCGGTCGCCAGCATTGGATCGACCACGATCGAGATCCGCTCCTCCAGTTGATCGGGAAGTTTCGAGTAATATTGCACCGGCTGCAGCGTCTCGGGGTCGCGGTAGAGCCCGATGAAGCCGACCCGCGCCGCCGGAACCAGTTCGAGGATGCCGTCCAGCAGCCCGTTCCCCGCCCGCAGGATCGAGATCAGCGCAAGCTTCTTGCCCTCGATCGAGGGGGCGTCCATCGGCTCCAGCGGCGTCTCGATCCGCCGGGTGGTCATCGGCAGTTCGCGCGTGACCTCATAGGCCAGGAGCAGGCTGATCTCGCGCAAGAGCTTGCGAAAGCCAGCGGTCGAGGTCGCCTTGTCGCGCATGATCGTCAGCTTGTGGGCGACCAGAGGGTGGGAAACGACGGTCAGATGGTCTTGCAAGTTCAGCCCTCCAGCAGTTTCACGATCTTCGCTTTCGTATCGGCATCGCAGAAAGCCGCGTCAAGCGACTGGCGGGCGATCTTTCGAAACTGCCCCTCGTCCCAGTCGAAAGCATCGTGCAGCGCCTGGTATTCGCGCGCCATGTCGGTGTGGAAGAACGGCGGGTCGTCGGTCGAGACGGTGACCTTCACCCCCCGCCGGTCCAGTTCGGCGATGGGGTGGGCGCGGAAATCGCGGTAAAGCCCAAGCGCCACGTTCGAGCCGGGGCAGACCTCAAGCACCACGCCGCGCTCGGCCAGCTCGTCGACCAGCGCGAGATCCTCGATGGCGCGCACGCCATGGCCAAGCCGCTCGGGCGCCAGCGCGGCAAGCGTGTCGCGGATGCCGTCGGGCCCGCGCCATTCCCCGGCATGGGCGGTGATCCGCAGCCCGGCCTCGCGCGCGCAGTCGAAGGACCACAGGAAATCCTTCGGCTCGGCCACGGTCTCGGCGCCCGCGATGCCGAAGCCGGTGATCCAGTCCCCCGCCGTCTCGGCGGCGCAAAGCGCGGTGCGGCGGGCGCGCTCGGGGCCGAAATGGCGGATGCAGGTGACGATGCCGCGCAGGGTGACGCCCATGTCGCGCTCGGCCTGGTCGGCCGCCGCGCGGATCGCCGCCAGATGGTCGCGCCAGGCCCCCAGGTCGCCGCCGCCGCAGAAATCGGGCGAGAGGAAACATTCCGAATAGACCACGCCCGAGGCCGCGCTTTCCTCAAGCACCGCCAGCACCAGCCGGTGATAATCCATCGGGCTGGTGAGGACCGAGGTCGCCGCCTCGTAGACCTTCAGGAAATCGGCGAAATCGCGGAAGCGGTAGCCGCCCGAGGCATCGAAGATCCCCGAGATGTCGGTGTGCTTTTCCGCCGCCAGCCCCCGGATGAAGGCGGGCGGAGCCGCGCCTTCCAGATGCAGGTGCAATTCGACCTTCGGCAGCCCCCGGACCATGCCCGCCCCCTATCGCGTCTTCACAGAAAGCTCTGCCCGGCGCCGCGCCAGTCCAGCCCCAGATGCGCCGCGACCGAGGCGCCGACATCGGCGAAGCCGCAAAGCCCGATCCGCCGCGCGCCGACGCCCCAGCCCAGCACCGGCACCCGCTCGCGCGTGTGTTCGGTGCCGCGCCAGGTCGGATCATTGCCGTGATCGGCGGTCAGGAGCGCGAGATCGCCGGGCCGCAGCCGGTCCAGAAACCGGGGCAGCGCCGCGTCGAACCATTCCAGCGCACGGGCGTATCCCGAGACGTCGCGCGGATGGCCCCAGAGGGTGTCGAACTCGACGAAGTTCGCAAAGGTCAAGGAGCCGTCCTCGGCATCGTCGCCCAACCGGGTCAGATGTTCGAAAAGGTCAGAATCCGATCCGCCCTTCCACAGCTTTCCGATGCCCCGCATCGAGAAGATATCGCCGATCTTGCCGATGGCATGGGTCATCCTTCCCTCGGACATCGCAGCGTCCAGCAGCGTCGGCGCGGGGGGCGCGATGGCGAAATCGCGCCGGTTGGCGGTGCGGCGGAAATCGCCCGGGCCCCCGGTGAAGGGCCGCGCGATCACCCTGCCGATCTTGCGTGCATGCAGGAGCGGCGCCAGATCGGCGCAAAGCTTCAAAAGCCGCTCCAGCCCGAAGGCCTCTTCATGGGCGGCGATCTGGAACACCGAATCGGCCGAGGTATAGCAGATCGGCCAGCCGGTCCGCAGATGCGCCTCGATATGTTCGGCGATGATCGGCACGCCCGAGGCGTGGCAGTTCCCCAGGATCCCCGCCGTCCCGGCCAGACGGCAGGTCTCGGCCACGATATCCTCGGGGAAGGCGGGAATGGTGTCGGGAAAATAGCTCCAGTCCCAGGGCACCGGCACGCCCGCCAGTTCCCAATGCCCCGAGGGCGTGTCCTTGCCGCGCGAGACCTCGCAAGCCGCGCCCCACAGGCCCAGGGGGTTCGCCTCCAGCCCCGGCACCTCGGCCCCCGAGGCAAGCCGGATCGCCGCCCCGAGGCCGAGCGCGTCGAGATTGGGCAGGCGCAGCGGGCCCCGGCGCCCCTGACTGGCGCGCCCCTGGGCGCAGGCCTGGGCGATATGGGCCAGCGTGTTCGCGCCCGCATCGCCGAAATCCGCCGCATCCGGCGCGCCGCCGCAGCCGACCGAATCCATCACGATCAGGAATGCCCGCGCCATGTTCTCAGCCCACCCATCCGATGAAAAGCTCCGGCACCACCACCGGCGCGGGCCCGATGCGATAGGCCGCCGCCACCGCCCGCGCGGCGGCCGTGGCGGCAGCCTCATCCGCCGCATGGATCAACGCGAGCGGCGCGCCCGGCTCGATCCGGTCGCCGATCCGCGACAGGCCGGACAGGCCGACCGCCGGGTTCACCCGGTCGCCCTCGCGTAGCCGCCCGCCGCCCAGATGCACGACCGCCTGGCCAAGCGCCTCGGTGTCGATCCCCGCGACATGGCCCTCGGTCGTGGCCTGGACCTCAAGGACATAGGGCGCCGCGGGCAGCCGGTCGCGCCAGCGTTCGACGAAATCGACCGGCCCGCCCTGGGCGGCGACCATGCGGCCGAAACGCTCGGCCGCGCGCCCGTCCGACAGCGCGGCCCCGATCTGCGCCGCGCCTTCGCGCCGGTCGGCGGCCTGCCCGGCCCGCGCCAGCGCCTCGCCCCCCAGCCGGGCGACCAGTTCGAAAAGCTCGGGGTTGACCGGGCCGTCGGCCAGGGTCTCCATCACCTCGATCACCTCAAGCGCATTCCCCGCGGCGGGAACCAGCGGCTGTTCCATCCCCGAGATCAGGGCCGAGGCGCGGCAGCCCGCGCCGCGCGCCGTCTCGACCAGCGCCTGCGCCAGATCCCGCGCCGCCGCGGGCGTCTTCATGAAGGCGCCCGCGCCGCATTTGACGTCCAGCACCAGCACCTCAAGCCCCGCCGCCAGCTTCTTCGACAGGATCGAGGCGGTGATCAGATCGACCGATTCCACCGTGGCGGTGACGTCGCGCACCGCGTAAAGCCGCCGGTCGGCGGGCGCCATCGCGGCATCCGCCGCGACGATGGCGCAGCGCAGATCCTCGACCTGGGCGCGGAACCTCTCCTCGCCGAGTTCGGTGCCGAACCCGGGGATCGCCTCAAGCTTGTCGAGCGTGCCGCCGGTATGGCCCAGCCCCCGGCCCGAGATCATCGGCACATAGGCGCCGCAGGCCGCCAGCGCGGGCGCCAGCAGCAGCGACACGCAATCGCCGACCCCGCCGGTCGAATGCTTGTCCACCACCGGCCCGTTCAGGTCCCATTCCAGCACCCGGCCGGAATCGCGCATCGCCCGGGTCAGCGCCACGCGAAAGGTGCCGTCGTCGCCCGTCCGCCCCCGCATCAGCGCCGCCATGGCAAAGGCCCCGGCCTGCGCATCCGACACCGCGCCCGAGGCCAGCCCCCGCGCGAACCAGCCCAGTTCGGCCGCCGAGGGCCGGGCGCCGTCGCGCAGCTTCGCGATGATCGTGCGGGCGTCCATCACCCCTCGGCCACGGCAGCCATATGGGCGGCGGTGAAGACGCCGGGCAGCAGTTCGGCCACGGTCACGGTCTTTTGCAGGCCCGAGGTGGTGGCCATGGTCACCCGCACCTCGGGGCCCGCGAATTCGGCGATCTTCTGGCGGCAGCCGCCGCAGCAGGGCACCGGCTCGGGGCTGTCGGCGATCACCACGATCTCGGCGATGCGATAATCACCCGCCGCGCACATCGCGGCGATGGCGCCCGCCTCGGCGCAGGTGCCCTCAGGATAGGCCACGTTCTCGACGTTGACGCCGGTATAGACCGCGCCCGAAGCGGCCCGGATCGCCGCGCCGACCTTGAAGCGCGAATAGGGCACATAGGCGTTTTCGCGCACAAGCGTCGCGGCATCCAGCAGGCTCATCTCTTTCTCCATCGCGCTGTCCAGGCGGTGTTCGCGCCCCGCCTTCGAATGTGGCGCGAAGCCTGCCCGCCCGCAAGGGCCCCTCAGGGGCATGGATCATCCGCCGTCCCCGGGGGCCAGGAATGCGAAACGCGCGCCCCGGTCCACCGGGGCGCGCGTCGTGTCGCGGGCGGCCGATCAGAAGTGGATCGACCGGGCCGTCGCCGGTTTTTCCAACGGCGGCGCGAATTTGGTCAGGTCGATCCCCTCGACGGCGGCCTTGTATTCCTCGGCGCTCGGCGTGCGGCCGAGGATGGCGGAAAGCACCACCACCGGGGTCGAGGCCAGAAGCGATTCCCCCTTCTTCTCGGCGGTGTCCTCGACCACCCGGCCCTGGAAGAGACGGGTCGAGGTCGCAAGGACGGTGTCGCCCTTCTCGGCCTTTTCCTGGTTGCCCATGCACAGGTTGCAGCCGGGCCGCTCAAGATAAAGGATGTTCTCGTATTCGGTCCGCGCCTTGGACTTGGGCAGCAGGTCGTCGAATTCGAAGCCCGAATATTTCTGAAGGATTTCCCAGTCGCCCTCGGCCTTCAGCTCGTCGATGATGTTGTAGGTCGGCGCGGCCACGACCAGAGGCGCCTTGAACTCGACCTTGCCCTGGGCCTTCTCGACGTTCTTGAGCATCTGCGCCACGATCTTCATGTCGCCCTTGTGCACCATGCACGAGCCCACGAAGCCCAGATCCACCTTCTTGGTCCCGCCGTAATAGGAAACCGGACGGATCGTGTCATGGGTGTAGCGGCGCGAGACATCGGGGTTGTTCACATCCGGGTCGGCGATCATCGGCTCGTCGATCACGTCCAGATCCACCACGACCTCGGCGAAATATTTCGCGTTGTCGTCCGGGGTCAGCGCGGGCTTCTCGCCGGTGCGGATCTCGAAGATCCGGGCATCGGCCTTGGCGATCAGCCCCTTGAGCGTCTGCGCCGCATTGTCCATGCCCTTGTCGATCATGATCTGGATGCGGTGCTTGGCGATCTCCAGGCTTTCGATCAGCGTCTCGTCCTCCGAGATGCAGATCGAGGCCTTGGCCTTCATCTCCGCCGACCAGTCGGTGAAGGTGAAGGCCTGGTCGGCCAGAAGCGTGCCGATATGCACCTCGATGATGCGGCCCTGGAACACGTTGTCGCCATGCTGTTTCAGCATCTGCGCCTGGGTCGCGTGCACCACGTCGCGGAAATCCATCCAGGGCTTCATCTTGCCCTTGAACGTGACCTTCACCGATTGCGGGATCGGCATAGTGGCCTCACCCGTGGCCAGCGCCAGAGCGACCGTGCCGGAGTCCGCCCCGAAGGCCACGCCCTTGGACATGCGGGTGTGGCTGTCGCCGCCGATGATGATCGCCCAGTCGTCCACGGTGATGTCGTTCAAGACCTTGTGGATCACATCCGTCATCGAATGATAGACGCCCTTCGGGTCGCGCGCGGTGATCACCCCGAAATTGTTCATGAACGACATGAGCTTGGGGATATTCGCCTGTGCCTTCTTGTCCCAGACCGAAGCCGTGTGACAGCCCGATTGATAGGCCCCGTCCACGGTGGGCGAGATGACGGTGGCCGCCATCGCCTCCAGTTCCTGCGCGGTCATCAGCCCGGTGGTGTCCTGGCTGCCGACGATATTGACCCGCACCCGCACATCCGATCCGGCATGCAGGATCTTGCCCGGCGTCACACCCACGGCATTGCGGTTGAAGATCTTCTCGACCGCGGTCAAGCCCTGGCCCTCGACCGAGATCTCCTTGTTCGGCGCGAAGACCGCGGGAGCCTCGACGCCCAGGGTCTGCGCCGCGAAGGTCTGCAGCTTCTTGCCGAAGACGATGGCGTAGGAGCTGCCCGCCTTCATGAACTCCACCTTCTGCGGCGTGAAAGCGGCGGCCACGTCGACCAGTTCCTTGCCGGTCTCGTCGCAGAGCTTCTTCGCCTTGGTGTCGATGGTCAGGACGGTGCCGGTCTCGACCGAATATTTCTGCTCGAGGACCGGGTTGCCGTCGTTGTTGAGGACCGGATTGCCGACGGCATCGGTCTTCTTGACCCAGTTCTTCAGGTTGATGCCGATGCCGCCGGTCACGTCGACCGTGGTGGCGAAGATCGGCGAGATGCCGTTGGTCCCGGCCACCACGGGGGCGATATTGACGAAGGGCACATAGGGGCTGGCCTTGCGGCCGGTCCAGAGCGCGACGTTGTTCACGCCCGACATCCGCGACGACCCCACGCCCATGGTGCCCTTCTCGGCGATCATCATCACGCGCTTGTCCGGGTGCTGCTTCTGCAACGCCACGATTTCCTTCTGCGCCTCGGGCGAGATCATGCATTGGCCATGCAATTCCCGGTCCGAGCGCGAATGCGCCTGGTTCCCCGGCGACAGCAGGTCGGTCGAGATATCGCCCTCGGCCGCGACATAGGTCACGACCTTGATCTCTTCCTCGATCTCCGGAAGCTTGGTGAAGAACTCGGCCTTGGCATAGCTTTCAAGGATGTCCTTCGCCACCGGATTACCCGACTTGAAGGCCGCGGCCAGCCGGTCGGTATCGGCCTCGTAGAGGAAGACCTGGGTCTTGAGCACCTCGCCCGCCTGGACGGCGATCCCGGCATCCTGGCCAAGCGCAAGATCCAGCAGCACCTCGACCGATGGCCCCCCCTTCATATGCAACAGCAGCTCAAGCGCGAAGGCCGGGGTGATTTCGGGCACGGAGACCTGGCCCAGGATGATCCGCTTCAGAAAGGCCGCCTTGACGCCCGCCGCGCTGGTGGTGCCGGGCAGCGTGTTGTAGATCAGGAATTGCAGCGCATCGGCGCGATGCGCACTGTCCTTGTCCTCGATCTCGGCGATCAGCTCGGCCACCAGCGCGCCGTCGTCGATCGGCTTGGGGTGCAGGCCGCTCGCCTTGCGGGTCTCGATCTCGGTTAGGTAGTCTGCGTAAAAGCTCATGACAATCCCTGCGGTTCAAGTCTGGAACGGGCCCGGCGCCAGCCGGGGGATCTCTGCGAAGGGAATCTCCGGTGGGCGGCGGCGGGCCTATTGTATGCACAAGTATACTGTTTGCCCCGCCGGAGCAAGAGCCCCCATAACAAGCGCCCCATGCCGCGACCGCGCCGACCCATAGTCAAGCACCGGCGAACCCCCGATGCAACCGCCCCCTTCCACCCCGCCCCATTCTTCTTTGCAAAAATATCCCGGGGGTGAAGGCGCCAAAGGCGCCGGGGGGGCCCCCCCCCCCCCCCCTTCCCCCCCCCTCAGGCCGCGTCCAGCAGGCCGCGCCCCTTCAGCAGCGCCTCCACCCCCGGCATCCGGCCCCGGAACCGCAGGTAAAGCGCCTCGGCCTCCTCCGATCCCCCGGCCGACAGGATGAACCGCTCCAGCCTTTGCGCCGTCTCGGGATCGAAGGCCGATCCCGCCTCCTCGAAGGCGGCGAAGGCATCGGCATCCATCACCTCGGACCACATGTAGCTGTAATAGCCCGCGGAATAGCCGTCGCCCGAGAAGACATGGCTGAAATGCGGCGTGGCATGGCGCATGCGGATCGCGTGGGGCAGGCCCAGCCCGGCCAGGACCTCTTGCTGTTTCTGCATCGGATCGGCGGGGGCGGGGCCGCTGTGGAAGGCCAGATCCACCAGGGCCGAGGCCAGGAATTCCACCGTGGCGAAGCCCTGGTCGTAGGTGCCCGCCGCCAGAAGCCGCTCCAGCAGGTCCCTGGGCATCGCCGCACCGCTCTGCCAGTGGCGGGCGTGGCGCTCCAGCACCTCGGGCACCTCAAGCCAGTGCTCGTAAAGCTGGCTGGGCAATTCGACGAAATCGCGCGCGACGCTGGTGCCCGAGATGAAACCGTAGGTCACATCCGACAGCATCTGGTGCAGGGCATGGCCGAATTCGTGGAACAGCGTGCGCGCATCGTCATAGGACAGCAGGCAAGGCGCGCCCGCCGCGAAATTGCACACGTTCACCACGATGGGCCGCTGATCGCCCCCCAGCTTGCGCTGGCTGCGCATCGCCGAACACCAGGCGCCCGAGCGTTTGGAGCCGCGCGCGAAGTAATCGCCCAGGAAAACCGCGACATGGCCGCCCGCCCGCGTCACCTCCCAGCCCCGCACGTCCGGGTGGTAGAACGGCCCCTCGATCTCGCTAAATTCCAGCCCGAACAACCGGTTGGCACAATCGAACATCGCCGCCAGCATGGCGTCGAGCGACAGATAGGGCTTCAGCGCCGCCTCATCCAGGTCATGCTCGGCCTTGCGGCGCTTTTCCGAGTAATAGCGCCAGTCCCAGGGCTCCAGCGGGCCCGCGATGCCATCGGCATGCAGCATCGCCTCCAGCACCGCCGCATCCGCCTCGGCCCGCGCCCGCGCGGGCGCCCAGACCCGCATCAGAAGGTCGTGCACCGCCTCGGGCGTCTTGGCCATCTCCGGCTCCAGCTTGTAGCGCGCGAAATCCTCGTAGCCCAGCAGATGCGCGCGCTCTTCGCGCAGGCGAAGGATCTCGGCGGCGATGGCGCGGTTGTCGGTCGCGCCGCCATTGGCGCCACGCGCGACCCAGGCCGCATAGGCCTTTTCGCGCAGGGAACGGCGGGGCGAGAATTGCAGGAACGGCACGATCAACGAGCGGTTCAGCGTGACCAGAGGCCCCAGCCCGCGCGCCTTCCCCGCCGCCCGCGCGGTGTCGACGACGAAATCGGGCAGCCCCTCCAGATCGGCCTCGTCCAGTTCCATGAACCAGTCGCGCTCATCGGCCAGAAGGTTCTGGGAAAATTCGGTGCCCAGGGTCGCCAGCCGCGCCTTGACCTCGGTCAGCCGCTCGGCCGCGGCGCCCTCAAGCTGCGCGCCCGCGCGCAGGAACATGCGCCGGTAAAGCTCCAGCACCCGAAGCTGCTCGGGCGTCAGATCCAGCGCCTCGCGCCCCTGCCAAAGCGTTTCGATCTTGCCGAAAAGCGCCTTGTTGTTGGTGATTTCCGAGGAAAACGCGCTCATCTTCGGCGCAAGGTCGCGCATCAAGGCCTCGCGCGCCGGGTTCGAATCCGCGCCCGCCAGATTGTAGAACACCCCCGCCACCCGGTCGAGTTCGCCCTCGGACAGTTCCAGCGCCTCGATCACCTCGGCAAAGGACCGGCCCGGCCCCTCGGCGATCGCCTGGATCCGGGCGCGGGCGCGGGCGAAGGCCTCTTCGAAGGCCGGGGCGAAATCCTCGTCGCGCAGCGATGCGAAGGGCGGCAGGCCGAAGGGCGTCTCCCAGTCTTGCAGCAGAATGTTCACGGCGCTTTCCTCCGGCATTGGACTTCCACCCGGAATAAATACCCCGCAGGCGCCGCCCGCAAGGGTGCCCCCTATACCTTCGGGCGACCGCCGCCGCAGACCGGGCAATCCGGGCGCGGGCGCAGCGCCACCACCCGGCTTTCGCCGTAAAGCGAATCCTGGATCAGGAGGCGCCCGCGCAGCGTATCGCCCGCGCCGGTCAGGTGCTTGACAGCCTCCATCGCCATCATGGCGCCGATCACGCCCGGAAGGGGCGCGGCCACCCCGGCCTCGGCGCAGCTTGGCACAAGGCCGGGCGCGGGCCGGACCGGAAAGACGCATTCGTAGCAGGGCCCGCCGCGCGCCGGATCGTAAAGCGAAAGCTGCCCCTCCCACCGCGCGATGGCGCCCGCGATCAGGGGGCGGGCCAGTTCCGCGCAGACCCGGTTCACCAGATAACGGGTGTCGAAATTGTCGCTGCCGTCCAGGACCAGGTCATAGGCGCCGATCAGGGCGGCGGCATTGGCGGGCTCAAGCCGGAGCTCATGGGTCTCGACGCGGATATGGGGGTTCAGGGCCGCGATGGCCTCGGCCGAGGATGCCACCTTGCTCTGGCCGATCCGCGCCGTGGTGTGGATGATCTGGCGTTGCAGGTTCGAGGGCTCGACCCGGTCGGGATCGACCACGCCGATGGTGCCCACCCCGGCCCCGGCCAGATACATCATCACCGGCGCCCCCAGCCCGCCCGCGCCCACGACCAGCACCCGCGCCGCCTTCAGCCGCTGCTGGCCCGGCCCGCCGATCTCATGCAGCAGGATATGGCGGGCATAGCGTTCGACCTCGGCCGGCTCGAAAGTGGCGGGGCGGTCCGCCTCTGGGGCCGGAACCGCGCCCCCGTCCGGCGCCGCGCGCCGCATGGCCCTTGACCGCAGGGCCCGCAGTCCGGCGCGATAGCCAAGCGCCAGCACCGCGACCGGCCCGGCCAGCACCCAAAGCCGGAACTCGCCCCAGCCCCCGGCCACCGCCCCGCCCAGCCCGGGCGCGGTGACCAGCACCAGGACCAGCCACCAAAGCCCGAGCGCGCCCAGGGTCGCCGCCCGGGGCCAGCGCCACCAGGCCGAGGCCAGCCAGAGCACGGCGAATCCCAGGACCCCGAGCACGGCGCGCCGCGCCTCAGCCCTTGCCGGTGGAGCCGAAACCGCCCTCACCCCGCGCGGTCTCGTCCAGCGCGGCGACCACCTCCCACCCGGCGCGAAGCACCGGGGCGATGACCGCCTGCGCCACCCGCTCGCCATGGCGGATGGTATAGGCCTCGGGGCCGAGGTTGATCAGCGGCACGCCCAGGGGGCCGCGATAGTCGCTGTCCACCGTGCCCGGCGTGTTCGGCATCGAAATGCCGTGTTTCGTCGAAAGGCCCGAGCGCGGGCGGACCTGCATCTCGTATCCCTCGGGGATCTGGACCCGCAGCCCCGTCGGGCAGATCGCGCGCCCCATCGGCGGCAGGATCAGCCCCTCCTCCCGGATCCCGGGCGGCAGGTTGGCGCAAAGATCGGCGCCCGCCGCGCCCGCGGTCTGATAGGCGGGCAAGGGCACCGAAGGGTCGGCCCAATCCTCGCGCAGAAGCTTGATCGTCACATTCATGCCCTGGCCTTTCCCTTGGCTTGGCGATTCCGTCCTGCGGCCTGTCCGCTGTCGGGGCCGATTTCGTTGCCGGGCCCCGGATCGTGCCGGGCACCCGGCCCGGGCGCCTCGATGCGGGGCTTTGGCGCCGCGCCCTCCGGGTCGGCCAGCGCCCCGGCGATCCGCGCCGCCAGACGCGCCGCCACTTCGGCCTTGGCCATGCGCGGCCAGGTCTCGGCCCCCTCGGCGGTGATCAGCGTCACCGCATTTTCCGCCCCCCCCATGATCCCTGTCGCGGGCGAGACGTCATTGGCCAGGATCCAGTCGCAGCCCTTGCGGGCGCGCTTGGCGGTGGCATGCTCGACCACCCGCTCGGTCTCGGCGGCAAAGCCCACCACCAGCGCGGGCCGCCGGGCGGATTGCGAGACGCGGGCAAGGATGTCGGGGTTCTCGGCGAATTCCAGCACCGGCATCCGGCCCGACCCGTCCTTCTTCATCTTTTGCGCCCCGGCATTGGCCACCCGCCAGTCGGCCACCGCCGCCGCCATCACCGCCGCATCGGCGGGAAGTGCTGCCTCGACCGCGGCAAGCATCTGGGCGGCGGTCTGGACCCGGACGACATCGACGCCCGCGGGCGGCGGGACCTCGGCCGGGCCGGTGACGAAGCTGACCCGCGCGCCAAGGTCGCGCAACGCCGCCGCCAGCGCCGTGCCCTGCGCGCCGGAGGAGCGGTTGGCGATATAGCGCACCGGGTCGATGGGCTCATGCGTCGGGCCCGAGGTGACGAGGACATGGCGCCCCGCCAGCGGACCATCAGCAGGCGGGCCCTCGGCAGGCGGAGTTTCGGCAAGCGCCGCCTCGATCGCGCGCAGGATCTGCGCGGGCTCGGCCATCCGGCCGGGGCCGTATTCGCCGCAGGCCATCTCGCCCTCGTCCGGGCCGACGACCAGGATCCCGTCCTCGCGCAATGTGGCAAGGTTGCGCCGGGTCGCGGGGTGGTCCCACATCCGCACATTCATCGCGGGCGCGACCAGGACGCGCTTGTCGGTCGCCAGCAGCAAGGTCGCCGCCAGATCCCCCGCCTGCCCCCCCGCCATCCGGGCCATCAGATCCGCCGTCGCGGGCGCCACCACCAGCAGGTCGGCGGCGCGCGAAAGCTGGATATGGCCCATCTCGGCCTCGTCGGTCAGGTCGAACAGATCCTGGTAAAGCCGCTCTCCCGCAAGGGCCGAAAGCGACAGCGGCGTCACGAATTCCGCCCCCGCCCGGGTCAGGACCGGCGTGACCGAAGCGCCGGATTTCTTCAAAAGCCGCACCAGTTCCAGCGCCTTGTAGGCCGCGATGCCGCCGCCGACGATCAAGAGTATCCGCTTTCCGACCAGCATGGGCACCTCCGGGCTGAGGATGCGGACCTTAGGCGCGGGCGCGGGGGAACTCAATTCCCCGCATCGGCGGCGCCCTTCCGCCGCGCGCCCGGATCATCACATTCCGTGATGGCCGGGGCCACAAAGCATCGTTTCCGCCACCGGGGCGCCGGGGCTAGTCTCCCGCCAGACCCCGAGCCGCCCCCGACCCAAGCCGCCCCCGAAAGGACCAGAGCATGACCCATGACCTCGTGATCGGCGACCGCGCCTATTCAAGCTGGTCCCTGCGCGGCTGGCTGCTGTTCGACGCCTTCGGGATCGCGGTCCGCACCCATCGCGCGCGGCTCTATACCGACGAACTGCCGCGCCTTCTGGCACAGGGCTATTTCCCCGGCCGCACCGCCCCCACCCTGCGCACGCCCGAGGGGACGGTGATCCCCGAGACCATCGCCATCGCCGAGGAACTGGCCGCCCGCCACCCCGAGGCCGCGATCTGGCCGCGCGATCCCCATGCCCGCGCCACCGCCCGGGTGCTCGCGGCCGAGATGCACGCCGGTTTCGCCGCCCTGCGCGATCATTGCCCGATGAACCTGCGCGCCTCCTACACCGGCTGCGCGCCGGGCGAGGCGGTTCTGGCCGATCTGGCGCGGATCGAGGCGCTGTGGGACTGGGCGCGCGAGACCACGGGGTCGAAAACGCCCTGGCTTTGCGGCGATTATTCGGCGGCGGATGCGTTCTTCGCGCCAGTCGCCGCCCGGATCGCGGGCTACGGCCTGCCGGTGGGGGCGCGCGCCTCGGCCTATGTGAACGCGCATCTGTCGCATCCCTCGTTCCGGCGCTGGCGGGCGATGGGGCTGGTGGACGGCCCCGACCAGCCGTTCTACCGCCGCGACTGGCCGCGCCGCGACTGGCCCGGGCCGGTGCCGCTTGCCGCCCGCGCCGTGAAGGGGCACGAGGCCGAGAACGCCGCCTGCCCCTATTCGGGCGCGCCCGTGCGCGACGTGCTGGAGATCGCGGGGCGGCGGATCGGCTTTTGCAACCCGTTCTGCCGCGACAAGACCGCCGCCGACCCCGAGGCCTGGCCCGCCTTCATGGCGCTTTATCGCGGCGCGGCGGGTTGAGGGCGGCGGGCTGATCGTCCGGGGCCTCGCCCCGGGGTCTCGTCCGGGGCCGCGTGAAATTTACCTTTCCCTAACCATTCCGACCTATCCCGTTGACCAGGGTGAACGCAGCGGGGTCGGGGATGGTGGCGCGGGCCTATACGGTGGCCTTCGAAGGGGTCGAGGCCCGCATGGTCGAGGTGCAATGCGCCGTCTCGGCCGGAAGCCCGCTGTTCACCCTGGTCGGCCTGCCCGACAAGGCGGTGTCCGAAGCGCGCGAACGGGTCCGCACCGCGCTGCAATCCTTGTCCATCGCGCTGCCCTCGAAACGGATCACCGTCAATCTCTCGCCCGCCGACCTGCCGAAAGAGGGCAGCCATTTCGACCTTGCCATCGCGCTTTCGCTGCTGGCCGCGCTCGGGATCATTCCCGCCGATATCGTGGAGCAGACGGTGGCGCTTGGGGAATTGTCGCTCGACGGGCGGCTGGTGCCGGTCCTGGGCGCGCTGCCCGCCGCCATGGCCGCCGCCATCGAGGCGCGGCCGCTGCTCTGCCCGCGCGCCTGCGGCCCCGAAGCGGCCTGGGTCGGCGCCGCCGAGGTGATCGCCGCCGGGTCCCTGGCCGAGGTGGTGCGCCATTACACCGGCCAGTCGCCCCTGCGCCCCGCCGAGGCGGGCGCGGCGCTGCCCCGCCCGCCCGGGCGCGACCTGGCCGAGGTCAAGGGCCAAGAACGCGCCCGCCGCGCGCTTGAGGTCGCGGCGGCCGGGCGCCACCACCTGCTGATGGTCGGCCCGCCGGGATCGGGGAAATCCATGCTGGCCGCGCGGCTGCCCGGCATCCTGCCGCCGCTGTCGCCCGCCGAGGCGCTGGAAACCTCGATGATCCACTCGCTGGCCGGGCTGCTCTCCGGCGGCGGCATCTCGCGCGAGCGCCCGTTCCGCGAGCCGCATCACACCGCCTCGATGGCGGCGATCGTCGGTGGCGGGCGCAGCGCCAGGCCCGGCGAAATCGCGCTGGCGCATAACGGCGTGCTGTTTCTAGACGAATTGCCGGAATTCTCGCGCCAGGTCCTGGATACGCTGCGCCAGCCGCTGGAGACCGGCGAGGTGATGGTCGCGCGCGCGAATGCCCATATCCGCTATCCCTGCCGCCTGCTGCTGGTCGCCGCCGCCAATCCCTGCCGCTGCGGCCATCTGGCCGATGCCGCCCGGGCCTGCGCCCGCGCGCCGGTCTGCGGCACGGATTACCTGGGCAAGATCTCGGGCCCGCTGATGGATCGGTTCGACCTGCGGGTCGAGGTGCCGCCGGTGGCCTGGAGCGACCTCGACCTGCCCGCGCGCGGCGAATCCACCGCCAAAGTCGCCGCCCGGGTGCTGGAGGCGCGCGCGCTCCAGACCGAGCGGCTGGGCCATGACGAAACCCCCGGCAGCGGCGCCGCGCGCTCGAACGCCGATCTGAACGGCGCGGCGCTGGAACGCTTCGCCACCCCCGATGCGGCGGGCCGGGCCCTGATCTCGCGCGTGGCCGAGCGGATGGGCCTTTCGGCGCGCGGCTATCACCGGCTGCTGCGGGTCGCGCGCACCATCGCCGACCTGGACGGGTCGGATGCGGTCGGCGCGCCGCATGTCGCCGAGGCGGTCAGCTTCCGCCTGACCTCCGGGCGCGAGATCTAGCGACGTAACGAGAGGGGCTTGGAAAGGCACCGCAAGACGGAGCCCCCGGGGAGAGACCCCGCGATGGGGAAGACGGGGCGATGGGGAGAACGGGGCGATTGGGGGAGGACGGGGGATGGGGGAAGACGGGGCGACGGAAAATGCGCGGCCCGGGCCCGCCCGACCCACGCAAGGCTGCGCCGGGACAAGGCGAGAGCCGCGAAAATCACCCCCAACCCGGCACAGGAGCACTGGGGGCCATCCGCGTTCGGCACCGATCCAAGACCCGGACAGCCCCGCCGCATCCGCCAGCCGTGGCCGTCTATTCCTCCGCCTGTCCGTCGAGCGCGCAAGCAAACCCCGCCATCCGCCGGATCGCCGCCCGCGCCTCGGGCAGCCAGGGCGCGAGCCAGGGCAAGGCATGGGGGGCATCGGGCAGGACATCCAGCTCGACCCGCCCGCCGCCCGCCCGCAGTTTCTCGGCCATGCGCAGGGAATCGCTCAGAAGCACCTCGGAATCGCCCACGAGGATCAGCGCGGGCGGCGGCGCGGGAAACCGGCCGAAGAGCGGCGACAGCCGCGGATCCCCGGCGGCAAGATCGCCCCGCAGCCGCTCGATCAGGCCAGGCATCACCTCCGCCGGGATCATCGGGTCGCGGGCCGCATTGGTGACGAGGCTCTCGCCCGAAAGCGTCAGGTCGGTCCAGGGCGAGGCGAGAAGCAGCCCCGCGGGCAGATCCTCGCCCGACCCGCCCAGATGCGACAGCAGCGCGAGCGCGAGCCCGCCCCCCGCGCTGTCCCCGCCCAGGATGATCGAGCAGGCGGGACGGCTGCGCCGCAGATCACGCCAGAATGCCAGGACGGCCTCGAACCCGGCCGGGGCGGGATGTTCGGGCGCCAGCGGATATTCGGGCAGGACCACCGCCATGCCGCTCGCGCGCGCCAGCCGCCCGGCCAGGCCGCGATGGGTGAAACGGCTGCCCGCGACATGGGCGCCGCCGTGCAGCCAGAGGATGATCCGATCCCCCCGCGCCCCGTCCCGCCTCCCGCCCCCGGGCCGGAACCAGTCGCCCTCCCGCCGGACGCCGCGCGGCACGCCCTGGCCAAGCGCCGCCAGAACCATCGCCACCCGAAGCGCCCGGATTGGCACCCGACGGGCGCCGAGCCGCGCGCCGAGGGGGCGCAGCACGGCGCGGCCCAGCCGGTTCAGCGCGGCCTGGGCCCGGCTCATCCCGCGCGTCTGGCCTCGATCACCTCCCAGATGCGGGCGGCGGCATTGGTGCCGTCGAACCGCTCCAACTCCTGGATGCCGGTCGGCGAGGTGACGTTGATCTCGGTCAGCCAGTCGCCGATGACGTCGATGCCGACGAAGACCTGGCCGTTGTCGCGCAGGGTGGGGCCGATGCGGGCGCAGATTTCAAGGTCCCGCGCGGTCAGGCCGATCTTCTCGGGCCGCCCGCCGACATGCATGTTCGACCGCGTCTCGCCCGCCTGGGGCACACGGTTGATCGCGCCCACGGGCGCGCCATCGACAAGAATCACCCTCTTGTCGCCCTGTGAGACCGCAGGCAGGAACTTCTGCACGATCATCGGCTCGCGCGACATCGAGGTGAAAAGCTCATGCAGCGAGGCAAGGTTGCGGTCGTTCGGGTCCAGCCGGAACACCCCCGCCCCGCCATTGCCGTAAAGCGGCTTGAGGATGATATCGCCATGGCGGGCCTTGAAGGCGCGGATCGTGTCCAGATCGCGGGCGATCGCGGTCGGCGGCGTCAGGTCGGGAAAACGCAGGACCAGCAGCTTTTCGGGAAAGTTGCGCACCCAGAACGGATCGTTGACCACCAGGGTCCCGGGATGGATCAGCTCCAGCAGATGGGTCGAGGTGATATAGCCCATGTCGAAGGGCGGATCCTGGCGCAGCCAGACCACATCGAATTCGGCCAGATCCACCTCGGTCTCGGGTCCATAGCTGACGTGATTGCCCTCTTCGTACCGCAACTCGATCGGGAAGCCGCGCGCGACCACCCAACCCTCGACGAAGGCCAGCCTGTCGGGCGTGTAGAAGAACAGCGAATGTCCCCGCGACTGCGCCTCCAGCGCGATGCGAAAGGTCGAATCGGCATTGATATTGACCGACCCGATCGGGTCCATCTGCAAGGCGACTTTAAGGGCCATGATGCGCTCCGGCGGCTGTTCCGGCGTCCTTGATGGACCAAGCGCCCGGGGGATGCAAACGACGCCGCGTCACGGGAACAGGCTTCCCGGTCAAGCCAGTTCGGCGGAACGTCTTTCACCCCTTCGGCCGGGTTTCAGGCCAGGCCCGCCATATAGGCATTCTCGACGATCTCGACCCGGCCCATCCGGTCGACCAAAGCCAGATCGAATCGCATGTCCACGTCGAGATGGCCGTAGCGCCGGGCAAGATAGCGATCCGCCGTGGCCGCGATCCGCCGCCATTGTGACGGGCCGATCCGCGTCGCGGCCAGATCATGGGTCGGCGCGTGTTTCACCTCGACGAAAACCAGCGTGCCATCGGCATCGTCCACGATCAGATCCACCTCTCCTCCGGTCGCGCGCCAGCGCCGGGCGGCGATCTCGCCGCCGTTCCCGCCGTAGTGCCGGGCGACCGCCTCTTCGGCGGAATGGCCGGAATGGAAATTCGCCAGCCCCCGGGCCGCGCGGCGCAGGGTTTCCGGCGACGGGCCAGGGGCCACGCCGGGCCCGATCCGGGCATGGTCCGGCCCGATGGCGGTCCGGGGGACTGTCTGGTCCAGAATGAAATCAAACGGCATGTCCGACCTTTCGTGTGCCGCGCCGTTCAGCCCTCTCTGTCCAGCGCCATCCGGTAGACCAGTTTTCTGGTCACACCCAGATCTTGCGCCACGAAACTTACCGCATCCTTAACGCTCATGGATTTCAGCGCCTCTTCAAGGGCCGCCTGGATGCTTTCGGGGCTGGCGGCGCGGGGAGGCGCGCGATCGATGACCAGCACGACCTCGCCCTTGATCTCGCGCCCCTCCAGCGCGACGGAAACCGTCGCCAGCGTGCCCCGGATCACCTCTTCATGGCGCTTGGTCAGTTCGCGGCACAGCGCGGCGGGCCGGTCGGCGCCGAAATCGGCCGCAAGCTCGCCCAGCAGCCGCGCCACCCGGCGCGGCGATTCGTAGAGCACCACCGTCGCCGCCACCTGCGCCAGCCCGGCGAGGAACCGGCGCCGTTCGCCGCCGGAGGCGGGCGGGAACCCCGCGAAGAGGAAGCGGTCGGTCGGCAGGCCCGCCACGCTCAGCGCGGCAAGGACCGCCGAGGCCCCCGGCGCGGCATGGACCGGGTGCCCCGCCGCCGCCGCCGCCCGCGCGAGGACGAAGCCGGGGTCCGACACCAGCGGCGTTCCCGCCTCGGAGGCGTAGGCGACCGATTTCCCCGCCGCCAGCGCGCCCAGGATCCTTGGCGCCACCGCCGCCTCGTTGTGGTCGTGCACCGCAAGCAGCGGGCGCCCGGCCAGCGCGATGCCGTGGATCTCCATCAGATGGCGCAGGGTCCGGGTGTCCTCGGCGGCAAGCATGTCCGCCCCGGCCAGAATATCGAGCGCGCGCAAGGTGATATCCCGCGCCGCCCCGATCGGCGTCGCCACCAGCCACAGGCCCGGCGGAATGCCCGCCCCGCCCGGTCCCCGCGTCGCCGGGCCCGGGGCTTCCCCCGCCCCGCCCTCCGCCGCCGCTGCGCGGGGAACCGCCGACCCGCCCCTCCGCGACAGGCCGCGAACCGCCAAGAAACCCGTCACCCCCGCAGCCCCTGCAAGTTTACTTCCGCACCGGAACCGACTAACTTGCCCACGATATCCGCGCCTTTCCTTGCGTGAGGGAGTTCCATGTTGTCCGCATTCCGTTCGGCCCGCAAGTCCTTGGGCCGCTTCCTTTTCGTCTTCCTCGCGCTCTTTGCCGCCGCCTGCGTGCCCGCGGGCGAGTCCTCCGCGCCGCGCGACACTCGCCCGGGCGCGGTCAAGGTGGCGCTGCTGGTCCCCGGCGGCTCCGGCAATGCCAGCGACCAGATCCTGGCCGACAGCCTTGTCAATGCCGCGCGGCTAGCGGCGGCCGATCTCTCGGGCGTCACCATCGACCTGCGCATCTACCAGACCGGCGGCAATCCCGCCCAGGCCCGGGCCATGGCGCTTCAGGCCGCGGACGAGGGCGCCGAGGTGATCCTCGGCCCGGTCTTCGCGCAGGAGGCGAATGCGGCAGGCGTCGCGCTGGCCGGGCGCGGGCTGAACGTGCTGGCCTTCTCGAACAACCCCGATATCGCCGGGGGCAATGTCTTCGTCCTGGGCCCGACCTTCGACAACACCGCCCGCCGCCTTTCCTCTTACGCCGTGCGCAACGGCAAGACCCGCATCATGATCGTGCATGAGCGCAACACCGCGGGCGAGCTGGGCGGCTCGGCGATCCAGCGCGGCGTCGCCGCCGCCGGGGGCACGGTGGTCGCGGTCTCTTCCTACGAATTCAGCCAGGCGGGAGTCGCCTCGGCCGCGCCGGGCATCGTCAGGACCGCGCGCGAAACCGGGGCGAACGCGCTTTTCCTGACCGCCGACACCGCGGGTGCGCTGCCGCTGCTGAGCCAGCTTCTGGTCGAGAACGGCGCCGATCGGGAGACCACGAAATTCCTCGGCCTGACCCGCTGGGACGTGCCGAGCCAGACGCTCGGCCTGCCCGGCGTGCAGGGCGGCTGGTTCACCCTGCCCGATCCCAACCTCTACGCCCAGTTCCAGGCCCGCTACGGCGCCGCATATGGCAGCCCGCCGCATCCGATCGCCGGACTGGCCTATGACGGGATCGCGGCCATCGGCGCGCTGGCCCGCCAGGGGCGCGGCTTCTCGACCGCCGCGCTGACCCAGGGGTCGGGCTTCGTCGGCGTCTCGGGCATCTTCCGGCTGCATTCGAACGGCACCAACGAGCGGGGCCTCGCCATCGCCGAAATCCGCAACAACCAGGTGGTCGTGATTGATCCCGCACCCCGAAGCTTCTCCGGTTCCGGCTTCTGAGGCCGGGCCGGGTGCCGCCGCCGCCATGACCACCGCCCCCGCCCTGCCCGCGACCGCCGCCACCCCCGATGCCGAGACGCCGGGGGTGCTGGGCATGCTGCTGGCCGCCGACAGCATCATCGACGCCGAAGCCCTGTCGCGGCGCATCCTGGACGCCATCGCAGCGCAGCGCGACACCCGCGAGGCCCGCGCCATCGCCGTGCGCGAGCTGACCGAGTCCCGCGCCCAGGGCAATGCCGCGCTGGCAGAGGCCTTCCTCGCCCAGCCCCTGGCCGCGCGCGAACTGGTCACCGGCCAGGCCCATCTGACCGACGGGCTGGTCGGCGCGGCCTTCGCCGTGGCGCGCCACCTGCATCCGCTGCCCAATCCGACCACCGCCGAGCGGCTGGCGGTCCTGGCGGTCGGCGGCTATGGCCGGACCGAGATGGCGCCGCATTCCGATGTGGACCTGCTGTTCCTGACCCCCTGGAAGATCTCGCCCTGGGCCGAGAGCGTGATCGAGACCATGCTCTACATGCTGTGGGACCTGAAGCTGAAGGTCGGCCATGCCTCGCGCACGGTGAAGGACTGCATCCGGCTGGGCCGCGCCGACATCACCATCCGCACCGCGCTGCTGGAGCACCGCTTCCTGGCCGGAGACACCGCGCTGGCGCAAGAGCTCGACACCCGCCTCTGGGCCGAGCTCTTCCGCAACACCGGCCCCGAATTCATCGAGGCCAAGCTTGCCGAACGGGCCGAGCGGCACAAGCGCCAGGGCAACCAGCGCTATGTGCTGGAGCCCAACGTGAAAGAGGGCAAGGGCGGGTTGCGCGACCTGCAGACGCTTTACTGGATCGGCAAATACCTTCACCGCGTGCCCAAGGCCGCGGGCCTCGTGCAGGCCGGGCTTTTCGAGCAGGAGGAATACGGCCATTTCCGCCGCGCCGAGGATTTCCTCTGGGCGGTGCGCTGCCATCTGCATTACATCACCGGCCGTGCCACCGACCAGCTCACCTTCGACCTGCAACCCGAAGTGGCCGCCCGCATGGGCTATCACGACCACAAGGGCCGCCGCGCGGTCGAGATCTTCATGCAGGACTATTTCCGCCATGCCACCCGCGTCGGCGAACTGACCCGCATCTTCCTGACCGAGCTTGAAGCCCGCCACGCCAAGCGCGAGGCCTCGATCACCGGCATCTTCAAGATGCGCAAGCGCGTCAAGCCAGAATACAAGATGGTCCAGGGCCGGATCGACGTGAAGGACCCCAAGGCCTTCCTTTCGGACAAGCTGAACCTTCTGCGCGTCTTCGAAGAAGGGCTGCGCACCGGCTATCTGCTGCACCCGAATGTGATGCGCCTGGTCACCGCCAATCTGGACCTGATCGACGACGGCATGCGCGAGAACCCCGAGGCGCGGCGCATCTTCCTCGACCTGCTGATCCGCCACGGCAATCCCGAACGATCCTTGCGCCGGATGAACGAACTGGGTGTGCTCTCCGCCTTCATCCCCGAATTCGAGCCGATCGTGGCGATGATGCAGTTCAACGTCTATCACCACTATACGGTGGACGAGCATACGATCCAGTGCATCTCGACCCTGGCGCAGATCGAACGGGGCGAGCTTGCGGACGAGCTTTACCTCAGCACCGGCATCCTCAAGGAAGGCGGCGTCAACCGCCGCGTGCTTTACGTCGCGCTTCTGCTGCACGACATCGGCAAGGGCCGCCCCGAGGACCATTCGATCCTGGGCGCCCAGATCGCCCGCCGCGTGGCGCCGCGCCTGGGGCTGAGCGACGAGGAATGCGAGACGGTGGAATGGCTGGTGCGCCACCACCTGCTGATGTCCGACATGGCGCAGAAGCGCGATATCGGCGATCCCCGCACCGTGCGCGACTTCGCCAAGGCGGTGAAGACCAAGAAGCGGCTGGACCTGCTGACCGTGCTGACGGTCTGCGACATCCGCGGCGTCGGGCCGGGCACCTGGAACAACTGGAAGGCCGCGCTGCTGCGCCAGCTTCACAACGTCACCGCCGAGGCGCTGTCGGGCGGCCTGGAATGCGTGAACCGCGACAACCGCGAGAACGAGGCCAAGCGCGCCCTGCGCGAAAGGCTTTCCGACTGGGAGGGCCCCGACCGGGAAGGCCCCGACTGGGAGGGCCCCACCTGGGAAAGCAAGGAGATCCGCGCCGAGATCGCCCGCCACTATCCCCCCTACTGGCAGGGCCTGCCCGGCGACACCCATCTGGTCTTCGCGCTTTTGCTGCGCGGGATCGGAGACAGCGAGATCCGCATCGACCTGCATCCCGACCCCGACCGCGACGCGACGCGGGTCTGTTTCGCCCTGGCCGACCATCCGGGCATCTTCTCGCGGCTGGCGGGGGCGCTGGCGCTGGTCGGCGCCAATGTGCGCGATGCGCGGACCTATACCTCGAAGGACGGCTATGCCACCGCCGTCTTCTGGATCCAGGATGCCGAGGGCAAGCCCTATGAGGCCTCGAAGCTTTCGCGCCTGCGCCAGATGATCGGCAAGACCCTGCGCGGCGAGGTCATCGCGCGCGAGGCCCTGAAGGACCGCGACAAGGTCAAGCGGCGCGAGCGCGAGTTCCGCTTCCCGACCCATGTCATGTTCGACAACGACGGCTCGGACATCTACACCATCATCGAGGTCGACACCCGCGACCGCCCCGGCCTGCTTTACGACCTGACCCGCACGCTGGCCGCCAGCAATGTCTCGATCGCCTCGGCCATGATCGCGACCTATGGCGCGCAGGTGGTGGACAGCTTCTACGTCAAGGACAGTTTCGGGCTGAAGCTGCACCAGCAGGCCCGGCAGGACAGCCTGGAGCAGAAGTTGCGCCAGGCGATCTCGGAAGGCGCCGAACGGGCAAAGGCCCGGGAATGAGCCGCCGCGCCCCGGCGACTTCTGCCGCATCACGGCGCCGGGCCCGCCCGCTGCCGGGCGCCACCCCGCCCTGCCCCGCCCCGCCCTGCCCCGCAATGCCGTTTTTCCACGCAAAGGATGCAAGATGAAGCCGATCCGTCTGGTCGCGGGGTTCCTGACCGTGGGGGTCTGGACGCTTCTGTCGCGCGTGGTGGGCTTCGTGCGCGACGTGCTGATCGCGGCGTGGCTGGGCGCGGGCCCGGTGGCCGAGGCCTATTACGTCGCCCAGAGCCTGCCCAACATGTTCCGCCGCTTCTTCGCCGAGGGCGCGTTCGGGCTGGCCTTCATCCCGATGTTTTCCAAGAAGCTGGAAGCGCAGCAGGATGCCGAGGGCTTCGCCCGCGACGCCTATTGGTTCATGGCGGCCTTCCTGACCGCCTTCACCGTGATCGGCCATCTGGCGATGCCCTGGCTGGTGCTGGCCATGGCCTGGGGCTTTCGCGGCGACGAGCGGTTCGAGCTGGCGGTGGTGCTGGGGCGGATCGCCTTTCCCTATATCCTGTTCATCTCGCTCACCGCGCTGATCTCGGGCGTGCTGAGCGCGATGGGGCGGTTCCGCGCCAACGCGATGGCGCCGGTTCTGATGAACGGCTTCATGGTGCTGGCGCTGATCGCGGCCGAGCGGATGGGCTGGGACATGGGGCGGACGCTGGCCTGGTCGGTGATGCTGTCGGGCGTGCTGCAACTGGTCTTCGTCTGGGCGATCCTGCGCAGCAGCGGGTTCCAGCTTGCCTTCCGCCGACCGCGCCTGACGCCGGAACTGCGCCGCCTTTTCATCATCGCCGCCCCCGCCGTGCTGGCGGGGGGCGTGGTGCAGATCAACCTTCTGGTCGGTCGCCAGGTCGCCAGCTTTACCGACGGCGCCATCGCCTGGCTCTATAATGCCGACCGGCTTTACCAGCTTCCGCTCGGCGTCGTCGGCATCGCCGTGGGGGTCGTGCTGCTGCCCGACCTGTCGCGGCGGCTTGGCGCGGGCGACACCAGCGGCGGGCGGGCCAGCCTGAACCGCAGCGCCGAATTCGCGCTGTTCCTGACCGTTCCGGCGGCGGTCGCGCTGGTGGTGATCGCGCTGCCCATCGTCTCGGTCCTGTTCGAGCGCGGCGCCTTCACCGCGGAAGACAGCCGCCAGACCGCGCTGGCGCTGGCGGTCTATGCGCTCGGCCTGCCCGCCTTCGTGCTGCACAAGGTGTTGCAGCCGCTGTTCTACGCGCGCGAGGACACCCGCCGTCCGTTCAACTATGCCCTGGTCTCGATGGCGGTGAATGTGGTCTTCGCCTTCGGGCTGATGCCGCTGATCGGCTTTCTGGCGGCGGCGGCGGGGACGACGATCTCGTCCTGGGTGATGGTCTGGCAGCTCTGGCGCGGCTCGCGCGGGATGGGCGAGGCGGTGCGGCTGGACGCGCGGTTCCGCCGCCGCCTGCCCCGGATCCTGGTCTCGGCGGCGCTGATGGGGCTGGTGCTCTGGGGGATCTGGGCGGCGTTCGGGGAACGGGCGCTGGCCCAGGGCACGCGCAGCCTTGCGCTGCTGGCGATGATCTCGGGGGGGATGGCGGTCTATTTCGCCGCCGCCGCGCTGACCGGCGCGATGCAGCCCTCGGAAATCCGGGCGGCGATGCGGCGCGGCAAGAGGAAGCCTCCCAAGGCGCCCACCGGGACACCCGGGGACTGATGCCCCATCAGCGGCGGCGCAGCCAGGCCACCGCCCGGCCCCAGCCGCCGGGGCTGACAAGGAAGGACAGCAGGAAGCCGGTGGCGAAACCGGCAAGCTCGGCCACCCAGATATAGCTGTTGCCGAAGATCAGCGCGAAAAGAAGCTGGGCAAGCATCAGAAAGCCGATCATGGTGAAAGCGCGATACTGGTTGCCGCCCGTCCCCGCCAGCCGCATCCAGATCAGGAAGGTGAAGGCCCCGATCAGCCCGTAGGCCGAGGGGAAGGCCCCCGCGACCGGCGCCTGCGCCCCCGGCACGGCAAGGCTGTAGACCAGAACGCCGACCGCCGCCGATCCGAACCAGACCGCCAGCACCGCCCACCAGGCGAAGCTCTCTCCCACCGCCTTGCCCATGGCCAGCAGGATCACCACCGCGAAGATCGCGCTCATGCTGCTGCCGTGGATCAGCGTATAGCCGACCAGCCGCCAGGGCTCGTAGGGAATCCAGCGGCCGTCGGCGAGGGCCTGGGTCAGGAACTGCGGCATCCAGACCAGGCGGTAAAGCGCCTCGATCCGCCAGCTTGCATCGCCCGGCGTGCCGAACAGCCCCGAGGCGCCGAGCGAGACCACGATCTCCATCGCGATGATCGGCAGGGCCAGCGCCCAGACGATCCAGGGCAGCGGGTTCACCGGGGCGGGGGTCTGGATCTGGTTCATCTTCGGCCTTCCGCTGTCTCTGGGGCTGTCCGCTGTTCCGGCGGCCTTCGCGATCCGGCCCGGGCGGCGCCGCCCCGGCCGGGACGTTGACGCCCATTCCCGCTTGCCTTACGCCGGGCCGAGCGAATTTTCCAGACGGAGAGCAACATGGCCTCGCAAGGTGCCCCGGCGGTCCACCCCGCAGTCCAGACCTCGAAATCCTTCACGCCGCGGATCTTTTCCGGGATCCAGCCCTCGGGCGGGCTGACCCTGGGCAATTACCTCGGCGCGCTGCGGCGCTTCGTCGAGAAGCAGGAAGAGGGGATCGAGACGATCTACTGCCTCGTCGACCTGCATGCGATCACCGTCTGGCAGGACCCCGAGCGGCTGCGCCACCAGACGCGCGAGGCCGCCGCCGCCTTCATCGCCGCCGGGATCGACCCCGCGCGCTCGATCCTGTTCAACCAGAGCCAGGTGACGGGACATGCCGAGCTGGCCTGGATCCTCAACTGCGTCGCCCGCATCGGCTGGATGTATCGGATGACCCAGTTCAAGGACAAGACCGCCGGGAAGAACGCCGAGAATTCCAGCCTCGGCCTGCTGGCCTATCCCTCGCTGATGGCGGCCGACATCCTGCTCTACCACGCCACCCATGTCCCCGTGGGCGAGGACCAGAAGCAGCATCTTGAGCTTGCCCGCGACATCGCCGCCAAGTTCAATCACGATTACGGCGAGGAATTCTTCCCGATCACCGAGCCGGTGATCGAGGGCGCCGGAACCCGAGTCATGTCGCTGCGCGACGGCGCGAAGAAGATGTCGAAATCCGACCCCTCGGATCAAAGCCGCATCAACCTGACCGACGATGCAGACACCATCGCCAGGAAGATCCGCAAGGCGGTGACCGATCCCGCGCCCCTGCCCGAAAGCGTCGAGGGGCTGAAGGACCGGGCCGAGGCGCGCAACCTGGTCAATATCTACGCGGGCCTTGCCGCCACCACGCCCGAGGCGGTGATCGCCGAATTCGCGGGGGCGCAATTCGGCAGCTTCAAGCCGAAGCTGGCGGAACTGGCGGTGTCTGTGCTGGCGCCGATCTCGACCGAGATGAACCGGCTCATGCGGGACCCGGCCGAGATCGACCGTCTTCTGGGCGAGGGTGCCGGGCGCGCCGATGCCATCGCCGCGCCGATCCTCGACCGCACCAAGGATATCGTCGGCTTCATCCGCTCGCGCAGGGGCTGAGGCGGCGCGCGGGCCGGGCCGACAGGAAGGCCCGCGCGCAAAGCGGATCGCGGGGATGACCTGGCCGTCTCGAAAAGACGCGAGCCGGAAGACCCGCGCGTAAAGCGGATCGCGGCTTGCCGCCGATTCCCTGCGGCCCGGCCCTTCGCCCGACCGCAGGCCCCGGTCGCCGTCGCCCCCTCTGGCGGGGCCGCGCTGGACAGGGCTTCCCGGGGCGGCCGCCGCGGGCCGGGTCGATGCCGAAAGAAAGCGCCGGAAGGCCGCCCGGATCCCGGCTTTCATGCGCCCGACTGTCATATGGATGAATCCTCGGGCTGGTCTTGATTGTCGCGGCGGTGGTCTGTCCCCTTCGGTCCCCGAGCCGGGCCTGTCCCCCTCGTGCCTGGCGCTGTCTTTCTTCGGGTCTGCCTTACCCGACCCCGTCCTGCCTTGCCCCCATGCGCCGCGCGCATGGGGGCTTTTTCCACCCGCAGAACGCGCGAAAGCGCCTCGATATGGGTGGATTTTCCATTTCACCCACAAGAAGCGGTGTTTTCCACAGCTCCGTCCACAAGAAACCACTTTACAGGATTCGGCTTTGCTTCCACGATGCGATCAATATCTGGTGATTTGTTCGCGTCGCTCCGCTGCAATTTGCCGGAAACCCAGCTTCTGGGGGTTTCCACCCACCGGGGCGCAAGAAACGGGCAGGGCATGGCGTTCACGCAGGACTATCTCTCGTCGGATGAACTGCATCCCATCGATATCGTCGAGACCCTGGCAGAGCATCACGCCTGGGAATTTGATCGCGTCACCGACGACCAGATCGCCATGGCGGTCGAGGGCCAGTGGCGCACCTATTCGCTGACCCTCGCCTGGTCGGAACAGGATGAGACGCTGCGACTGATCTGCACCTTCGAGATCGACCCGGCCGAGGGGCGGATGGGCGCGCTTTACGATCTGATCAACCGCTGCAACGACATGGTCTGGACCGGCGCCTTCACCTGGTGGGGCGAGCAGAAGCTGATGGTCTGGCGCTATGGCCTGTGCCTTGCGGGCGGGCAGATGGCCTGCCCCGAGCAGATCGACCGGCTGATCGGCGGCGCGGTCCTGGCGGCCGAGCGGTTCTATCCGGCCTTCCAGCTTGTGCTCTGGGGCGACAAGACCCCGGAAACCGCGCTGAAGGTCGCCATCGCCGAGGCTTACGGGCGCGCCTGAACGCGGCGCGGCGGGCGGCGGGCAGCAAGACAGGGAAAGGCGGGAAGATGTCCTCCGAAATCGGGCTGGAGAACGGCCTTTTGCTTCTGGGCTGCGGCAAGATGGGCTCGGCCCTGCTGGACGGCTGGCTGGGCGCGGGCGTTCCGGCGCACAGCATCCATGTCGTCGAGCCCCGCCCCTCGGACTGGCTGAAGGCGGCGGGCACGCATCTGAACGAAGCCATTCCCGCCCGCGCCGATATCGCGCTGCTGGCGGTCAAGCCGCAGATGATGGCCGATGCCCTGCCCGCGCTGCGCGCCCTTGGCGGCGGCAAGACGCTGTTCATCTCGATCGCCGCCGGGACGACCATCGCCACGCTGGAGGCCGCGCTCGGCCCCGCGACGCCCATCGTGCGGGTGATGCCCAATACCCCGGCCATGGTCGGGCGCGGGATCTCGGGCCTGGTCGGCAATGCCCATGCCTCGGCGGCGGAGATCGCGCAGGCGCGCCGGTTGATGCAGGCCGTGGGCGAGGTGGTCGAGCTGGAGGACGAGGCCCAGATCGACGCGGTGACCGCGGTTTCCGGCTCGGGCCCGGCCTATGTCTTCCACCTGATCGAGGCCCTGGCCGCGGCGGGCGAGGCCGAGGGGCTGGCGCCCGAAGTGGCGATGAAGCTTGCCCGCGCGACCGTCTGCGGCGCGGGCGAACTGGCGTTCCAGAGCGCCGAGAGCGCGGCGCAGCTTCGCGTCAACGTGACCTCGCCCGGCGGGACCACGGCGGCGGCGCTGGCGGTGCTGATGGATCCCGACACCGGCTTTCCCCCGCTGTTGCGCCGCGCGGTGCGGGCCGCCGCCGATCGCGGGCGGGAGCTGGGGCGTTGAGCGACGCCAGCTACGACGACTTCCTGAAGATCGACATCCGGCTGGGCCGCATCGTCAAGGCCGAACCCTTTCCCGAGGCGCGCAAGCCCGCCTACAAGCTGTGGGTCGATTTCGGAGAGGAGATCGGCGTCAGGCGCTCCTCGGCCCAGATCACCGCGCATTACCGGCTGGAGGATCTGCCCGGGCGGCAGGTGCTGGCGGTGGTGAACATGCCGCCGCGCCAGATCGGCCCGGTGAAAAGCGAGGTCCTGGTGCTCGGCCTGCCCGATGCGGCGGGCGAGGTGGTGCTGATCCGGCCGGATCTGGACCTGCCGCTTGGCGGACGGATGTTCTAAGCCGGAACCCCGCCGTGGCGAAGGCCCGCGTTCGGGGAACGCGGGCCCCTGCCGTCAGACCGCGTAGATCCCCCGGGGCACCGAGCCGAGCGCGCGGCAACCCGTCTCGGTCACGACGAAGGTCTCGCTGACCGCGACGGTGAAGCGGTTGTAGGCGCGCAGCGTGATCGGCGCGTGGAAGGTCATCCCCGGCTCCAGCGGAATGTCGATGCCCCGGAACAGGCCGATGATATTGCCCTCGCCCCAGTCGGGCGCGAAAGAGATGCCGATGCCATAGCCGGTGCGCTTGCGATAGCCCTCGGCATAGCCCGCCTTGTCGATGATCGCCTGCACGGCGTTGTGGACATCGGCGCAGGAGTTGCCGGGCCGGAGCATGGTCTCCACCATGGCAAGGCCCTCTTCGCAGGTGTCATACATCGGCTTGGCGTCCTCGGGCATCTTGCCGACGGCCACCGTGCGGAACAGCGCGGTGTGATAGCGGTTGTAGCAGGCCGCGGTCTCAAGCGCGATCAGGTCGCCCTGGAGGATCCTGCGCCGCCGCCAGGTCGAATGCGGGATGCCCGAGCGCGGGCCCGAGGTCACGAAAGGCTCCATCCCCACATATTCCGACCCGGCGGCGATGGCGGCCGACATGATCGCGGCGGCGATGTCGTTCTCGCTGACCCCCGCGCGCGAGGCGGCGAGACCGGCCAGCATGCCTGCGTCATTGGCCCTGGCCGACAGCTCCATCTGTTCCAGCTCCAGCGGCGACTTGATGCGGCGCAGCTTCTCGACGATGCCCGAGCCGTCGCCCAGGGCGCCGATCTGGGCGACAAGCTGGTCGTGGATGTTGACGGTGAAGAACCAACTGTTGCGGTCGACGCCGATCTTCTTGCCGACCCAGCCGCGCGCCTTGAGCACATCGCCCAGGGCCTGGGCCGGGGTAACGTCGTCGGCATAGCCGGTGATGTCTTCCAGATAGCTGTTCACCCGGGCATTCATCGATTCCAGCCCGCGCAGGACCAGGAAGGGCGCGCCGACGGCCGGGACGCAAAGGCACTGGAACATGTAATAGCCCGGGGTCTGCTGGCCCGAGAGATAGAAGATGTTCTCGGCGCCCGACAGAAGCAGCAGGTCCAGCCCGGCCTCGGCGATGCCCGCCTGGGCTTTGGCGACGCGCCGGTCGTATTCGGCCTTGGGAAACACCGATTCCGCGCCAAGCGGCAATGAGGCAAGGATGCTGTCCGTCATGTCAGACCTTTCATGGGTGATCGGGCCGCCAAAGCGCCCGGAGTGTTGCGGACCGCCGGTCGCGCCGGTCCGGGAATGCGCGCGCCCCGCCCGGCGCGGGGGGCGGATCAAGTCAACTGGACCGCGCGCAGGAAGGCCTGGGTCCGGGGATTCTGCGGCGCGTCGAGCACCTGGCCGGGCGGGCCCTGCTCGACCAGCCTGCCCTTTTCCAGAAAGCAGACCCGATCCGCCAGCGCGCGGGCGACCCCCATCTGATGGGTAACGACGATCATGGTCAGCCCGCCCTCGCGCGAGAGTTCGCGCATCACGTCGAGCACCTCGCTCACCAGTTCGGGGTCCAGCGCCGAGGTCACCTCGTCGAACAGCATGACCTGCGGCGACAGCGCCAGCGCCCGTGCGATGGCCACGCGCTGCTGCTGGCCACCCGAAAGCTGGATCGGGTAATGGCCCAGCTTGTCGGCAAGCCCCACCCGGCCCAGAAGCTGCGCCGCCTGGTCCTGCGCCGCCTCTTTCGCCACGCCCTTGACGTAGCGCAGCCCCGAGGCCACGTTTTCCAGCGCGGTCATATGCGGGAAAAGGTTGAACTGCTGAAAGACCATGCCGACCAGATTGCGCATCCGGCGCAGATGGGCGTTGGTCCATTTCAGCCGCTCGACCCCGCCGGTCATGTCGGCCAGCAACTCGCCCCCCAGCCGGATCCGGCCCGCGTCGATGGTGTCGAGCGTCATCAGAAGACGCAACAGCGTCGACTTGCCCGACCCCGAGGGCCCGATCAGCACCAGCTTTTCCCCCTGCGGCACCGTCAGGTCGAAATGGTCCAGCACGACGGTCTCGCCGAAGCGTTTGGAAACGTCGTCGAAGACGATCGCCGGGGGCGTGGTCGCCTCGGTCATGTGGCATATCCCTTGCGTTGCAGCCGACGCTCCAGCATCCGCACCAGCGTCCCGCCGATCAGGCTGAAGGCCAGGAAGATCAGCGCGGCGAGCGTCGTCGCCTCGGTGTAGCGGAATTCGAGAGCGCCGATTTCATTGGCCACGAACATCATTTCGGTGACCGAGATCGAGAACAGGACCGGCGTGTCCTTCATCATGCTGATCATCATGTTGCCGAAGGCGGGCAGCACCGGGCGCAGCGCCTGCGGCAGGATCACCCGGCGGTAAAGCGCGCCGCGCGGGAAGTTCAGGCTGGCCGCCGCCTCCCACTGGCTGCGGGGAATGGATTCGATCCCCGCCCGCATCGTCTCGGAGGCGAAGGCGCCGTGATGCAGCCCAAGCGCGATGACCCCGGTGGTCAGCGGCTCCAGCGTGATGCCCCAGGCGGGCAGGCCGAAGAACAGGAAATAGGCCTTCACCAGAAGCGGGGTCGAGCGCAGAACCTCCATCACCCAGAAGGCGGTCGCGCCGATGAAGGCCAGGCGGCTGCGGCGCAGCGCCGTCAGCCCCAGCCCGATCAGCAGCGCCAGCACAAAGCCCAACACCGTCGCCTGAAGCGTGACGACAGCCCCGGCCATCAGCTTGGGAAAGGCGGCGGCGGCAACGTCCCAGGAGAAATTCATCGCTCAGCCCCTTCCCCGCCAGGTGCCGCCCGCCAGCCGTTCCAGCCGCAGCGTGCCAAGACTGATCACCCGGGCCAGCAGAAAATAGGCCACGACAAGGAAGATCAGGACCTCGGTGCTGTTCAACTGGATGCGCATGATGCTCTTGGCCTGGAAGGTCAGATCGCTGAGCGTGATCAGCGAAACCAGCGAACTGGCCTTCAGAAGCTCGATCAGCAGGTTGCCGAACATCGGCGTCAGCGTGACCACAAGCTGCGGCGCCATCACCGTCAGCACGAAGCGCCAGCGCGGAAAATTCAGCGCGATCGCCGCCTCGCGCTGGCCCTTGCCGAAAGCGGCGACCGCACCGCGCACGATCTCGCCGCCATAGGCGCCGAAGCACAGCGACAGGCCGACCACCCCGCAGAAGAAAGGCGAAAGCCGGATGCCGAAGGCGGGCAGCACGAAGAACAGCCAGAACAGTTGCGCCAGCGCCGGTATGCCGCGAAACACCTCGATCAGCACGCGGGCCGGACGCGCGATCCAGCGCGCCCGGGCCGAGGCCAGCCCGCCAAGCAGCAGGGCGATGGCCATGGTCAGCACCGCCGCCGCCGCCGTGATCGTCACTGTGACGATCAGGCCGCGCCAGAGTTGCTCGCGGTATTCCCAAAGGATTTCCATGGTTCCGTCCTGTTGCCTCGGCGGATCGCGCCCTATCAGCCCGCGCAGATGCTCGCGGTGGTGACGTCGACGGGCAGGTCCTCGGCGGTAAAGCCGAAGGGGCGCACCATCTCGGCATATTCCTCGGATTGCACGAAGGGCACCAGGATGGCGTTGAAGGCCTCGACGAAGGCGGCATCCTCCTTGCGGAAGGCGAAGCTGCCGTAGGACACGGCAGGCTTGCCGTTGATGATCGGGTCATGGAAGGGGATCGCGCGCTCGACCGCGGGATCGTTGGCTTTGTCGAGCAGGGTCTGCGCCGAGAGGGCCGGGAACAGCACCGCATCGACGCGGCCCGCCTTCACGGCGGCGATCAGCGCCGGGCCGTCGGGGAAGGGCGTAAGCTGGTCCTCGGGGACACCGGCCTCGATCGCGGTGGTGCGCAGGCGCGAGCCCATGGTATGGCCCGCCTTCAGGGACGGGTCGTTGATCAGATCCTCGAAACTGTGCAGGTTCTTCGGATTGCCCGCAGGCACGATGAAGGTGTTGCCGATGGCGAAGACCGGCTCGGCGAAGGCGACCTGCTGGCAGCGTTCGGGGCTGATGTAGAGGCCCGCCGCGATGATGTCGAAGCGGCTGGCCAGAAGGCCCGGGATCAGCGCGCCGAATTCGGTCAGGCTGCCCTCGGTCTGGGCAGGGCCCATCTGGGCGAGAATGGCCTCGAGCAGCGCGATGTCCGAGCCTTCCAGCGCGCCCGAGGCGTTGATCGAAGAGAACGGCGCCTCGTTGGCGGTGCCGACGGCGATGGTCGCGCCGGAGGTGACGCGCTCCAGCAGGTCCTGCGCCAGCACCGGCGCGACCGGGACGCCGATCGCGCCAAGCGCGGCAAGGGCAAGAGAAGTCAGGTTTTTCACGGCAGGTTTTCCTCTGTTGGGGGCGGCGGGGCCGCATTTTGGTTTTATGGTTTCCCTTCGCGCGTCGAGGCGCGAAGGGCCGTCTGTCCGGGCCTAGCGCGCCGCCGTCGCGGTGGCGGCCCGTTCGGCGCAAGCGCGCAGGAAGCCGCGCCACAACCCTTCAAGCCCGGGCGACACGCTGATCTCGGGATGGCCCTGCAACCCGATCTGGAAGCGCCGCCCGGGGAATTCGACCGCCTCGACCACGCCGAGCGGGTCGAAGGCGGTGGCAAGCTGACCGGCGGCGGCGGCCACGCCGTAACCCTCCGGGTTCATGCAGAAACGGTGGTGCATGCGCACCGCGACCGGCCCGCCGAGCAGCGCCGCAAGCCGACTGCCGGGCGCGGGAACAAGCGTCGCATCGCCCTTGCGGTCGCGGTCGTTGCCGCCCGCATCCTTCATGCGGACAAAGCCGTTGCGGCTGTTGCCGGGGCCGGGGCCCACGATCTCTTCCAGATTCGCATCCGGCCAGCCGCCGCGCCGCAGGGCCGCAAGCGTCATCCCCTGCATGCCGAGGCAAAGACCCAGAAGCGGCAGGTCCGTCTCCCAGGCGTCCTGCGCGCCGCGCACCAATGCCTCGACCTGTCCCATGTCGCCGCCGCCGGGCAGGACCAGCCCGTCGATACCGGAGGGGATGCCCAGGGCCACGACGGTTTCCGCCGGGACAGTCGAGATCTCCAGCCGGAAGCCCCCGGCATCGGCGGCATCGGCAAGACGCGCGATCACGGTCGGATTGACGCGGCGCAGATGGTCGTCGAAGCCGATCACGCAGATGCGCAGCGCAGCACCCCGGGGGATGGGCCGCGCCTGCGGGATCGCCTCGGGCAGGCCGGGCACCGGCCCCTCCAGCCAAGGGCGCCCGAATTCGTCGACGACAAGCGGGATTTCATCGCGCCGCAAGACCAGATCGACGCCCTCGGGCAGATCCGCCTCCGAGGCGGCGGCCAGCACCACAGGCCCCGACAGCGGGGTTTCGGACATTGGCGGCAGCCAGACCCCGCCCGTGGCGCGTTCCAACCAGAAACAGCCATTCGGCATCGGACGCCGGTCGGCGGTCACGAATTCGCGCGCGCCACGCGGGAAATCGGCATCGCGCGCGGCGACAAGCCTGAGGCCACGCGCAGGAACCCCGCCCGCCCGCCAGGCGGCAAGCACCGCGGCGGCGGCGCGGCAATCCTCGGCCGGGACCGGGGTCGGGTCGATGACGGCAATGACGGGACCGGGTTTCAAGGCTTCTCTCCGCTGTCGCATTCCTCGGCCAGCGCCCAGACACCAGCCCCGAGCAATTGGACCGATTTGTCAAAATCAGCCATTTCCATCGCCTCATCCGGGTTGTGGCTGCCGTTCTGATTGCGAACGAACAACATCAGCGACGGAACGCCCGCGCCCGCGAAGACCGCCGCGTCATGCCCGGCCCCGCTGGCCATCGCATGATGCGGCAGGCGCTGTTCGGCCATCGCATCGCCGAAGACCTTCAGCAGATGGCCATCCATCAGGGCCGCCGCCGAAGTGGTCAGGGGCCCGGTCTCGAACCGCACGCCGCGCGCGGCGGCGATCCGGTCCAGCGCAAGGTGCAGGCGGCGGCGCATCTCGTCGAGCGTCGCCTTGTCGTGGCTGCGGATGTCGATCGACATCGAGACCTCGCCCGCGATCTTGGAAAAGGCGTGCTGGGCCGGATCGGTGGTCAGGATGCCGACGGTGGCGGTCATGTCATGGCCCTCGGCCTCCATCCGCTCCCATTCCTGCTGGAGGAAGACGACCAGTTCCGACGCCGCCACCACCGCATCGTGGCGCCAGGCCATCGGCACGGCGCCGGAATGCGCGTATTCGCCGATCACCTTCATCTCGCGGTAGCGAAAGCTGCCCCGGATCCCGGTGACCAGCGAAACCGGAACATCGGCGCCGATCAGCACCGGCCCCTGTTCGATATGCAACTCGACATAGGCGGCCAGGGTCTCGGGGCGCAGTTGCGGCACGCCGACCGCGACCTGCGCGGGATCGAGGCCAAGATCGGCCATGTGATCGCGCAGGCTGCGCCCGGTGTCCGAGCGTTTGACCTCAAGCGCCTCGGCCGGCAGCAGGCCAAGCGCGGATTTGGACCCGACATAGGACCAGGGAAACCAGTTGCTTTCCTCGGCCCGGATCGCGATCACCGAGACGTCACGTCGCGGCCGCAGACCGGCCTTGCACCAGCCCGACAGCACGGCCAGGCCGGCAAGAACGCCCGCCGCGCCATCGAAATTGCCGCCGACCGGCACCGAGTCGAGATGCGAGCCCATCAGGACCCGCTTTCCGTCCGGCGCGCGACCCGGCAGGGTGACAAGCATGTTGCCCCCGGCATCGACCGTGACCTCAAGCCCCAGAAGCCGCGCCTCACGCGCGAGCATGTCATGCGCGATCTGCTCGCCCCGGCCGAAGGCCTCGCGCGTGACACCCGGACCATCGCCGGTCCGCGCCAGCAACTCGTCGAACATCCGCTCCGCCAGGGCCATGTCAGGCGCGGGCAGGCGGTTCGATACGGGCGGGGCGGTCCTGGTGATCATGGCTGGTCTCGGCAGGGAATCGCATCGGACGGCGCGAATGATTTTATTTGATTCACTTTATACGATCCATAGCAAGTCATTCCGATGTGATCCGGCAGCCGGGCGGGCGAGATTCCGCAAGTTTAGATTAAAAATTAATCATAAATGGCAATCGCAGACGCGAAGCTGCGTCATATCCGGCTATTTTTGCACAATCCTTGCGATACCGTCAAATCTGCACGCCGGAGATGCCTCGCACTCCCGCGCCTCACAATGTATCTCTTGATGACAAAATACTAAGCAATGGCACAGCCGCGAAACCCTCGCCCATTCGCCCGAGTCCTTCCCCTGCACGAAAACCGCAGGACCGGGCACGGAATTGCCGCCCCGCCGGTCGCAGGCCCAGGCGGTCGCCTGCCCGGGCGCGGCGTCGCCCGCAACCGACGGACAGGCCGATCCCGCCCGCGCAGGCGACCGCCCGGGCTGCGGCCGGAACGATCGCCCCGAGGCGCTAGCCGTCCCCGGATGCGTCGATTTTATTGTATAATTATATTCACTATATACATGACCAAAAAACAGATCCCGGCAGGCAAGCGCCGCGCCTCAGGCGGCATAATCGGCAAGATCGCATGAAATTCATTGCAAACATGACGATACCGTTGCAAGGAATGGGGGCTTGGCCGGGGCAACGATCCCCCCTGCCGCAAGACAGAATTGCAGAAGATGAATTATAATGCACTCTGAAGATCCTGCGCAAACCAGGGATTCCGCGCCCGAGGGTCAGAACCGCAACGGCCCGGGCCGCAAATCGGCGGAGTTGAACCGCTTCCGCCTGGCGAACCAGATCCTGAACGTCATCCGCGATGCGCGGATGGGCGTCGGCCATCACCTGCGCGAACAGCAGTTCGCCGAGCTTCTGAACGTCTCGCGCACGCCCATCCGCAGCGCGCTGTCGCTTCTGGTCGAACATGGCGTGGTCGAGGCCCGGCGCAACCAGGGCTTCTTCCTGACCACGCCCTATATCGAACTGCACGAATTCGACATCGACGTCCCCCCTTCGGCCGAGCAGGACCTTTACGAGCGTCTGGTGCGCGACCGCATCGCCGGGGAGCTGCCCGGCTCGGTCACCCAAAGCGACATCGCCCGCATCTACGAGGCCGACCGCATCGTCATCCTGCGCACGCTGGCGCGGATGGCCGACGACGGGCTGGTCGCGCGCAACAAGGGCCACGGCTGGACCTTTCTGCCGACGCTCGACACCAATGTCGGGCTGGCCAACAGCTATGCCTTCCGCCTTGTGCTGGAGCCCGCCGGGATCCTGCAACCCGGCTTCACGGTGAAATCCGAGGTGATGGAGCGGGTGCGCCTGCACCATGTCTATCTGCTGTCGCATCCCGACATAAACCGGATAGATCCCGCGCAGCTTTTCAGCACGGATTCCGAATTTCACGAGATGCTGGCGGATTTCTCGGGCAATATCTTCTTCACGCAGGCCGTGCAGCAGCAGAACCGGCTGCGCAAGCTGCTGGAATTCGCGACCTATGTCGACCGGCGCCGGGTGCGCGAATGGTGCCGCGAGCATCTTTCGATCATCGAGGCGATCTCGGCCGGGGACCGCGAGGGTGCCGCCAGCCAGTTGCGCGAGCACCTGCAACATGCGCTGAATCACGCCCGGGCCAAGGGCTGATCCCCGCCGCCCGGCGCGGGTTTCCGGGGCGGCGGTCGGAGGATCGTCCGCCCCGCCCCGCCGTCGATCGCGATGCTGGCGCCGTTCAGGAAGGGCGCGCGGCCCTCGATCACGAAGGCCACCAGTTCGGCAAGCTCGTCGGCCCGGCCCATCGGCACGCCCCCGGCGATGGCCGCGCCCGCACGGTCGCGGGCGATCCCCTCTTGCGCGACCATGGCGTCGATGCGCGCCCCGACGCGGCCGGTATCGAAATAGCCCGGCGCCACGGTGTTCACCCGGATGCCGCGCCCGGCGAGCGAACGCGAAAGGCTTTTCGCCAGCGCCGCGATGCCGTTGCGGAAAACGCTGGACAGAAGCAGATGGCTTGAGGCCTGCTGCAAGGTGGCCTGGTCAGGAAAACCATGTCGCCGCCGCCCGCTTCTGCCATCGGCGCGATGGCCGCGCGCGACAGGCGCACCGCGCTCATCAACAGCAGGTCGAAGGCCACCTCCCAATCGGCCTCCTCCAGATCCTCAAGCCCGCCAAAGGCGATATGGACGGAATTGACGACCAGCCCGTCGAGCCCGCCGAAAGCGGCCGCCACCTCGGGCACCAGCCGCCCGACCGAGGCGGCATTGCCGGGGTCGGCCTGCAAGGCCAGCGGATCGGGCGCGCCCGCCGCGACCAGCGCGGCTTGCGCCGCCGCCAGCCGGTCGGGATCGCGCCCGCAGATCGCACCCGCGCCCGGCCCGCCCCAGCCGGAGCGCGCAGGCCAGGCCCAGGCCCGCGCTTGCCCCCGTCATCGGCACCGCAGCGGCCGCGCATGCGCTTTTCATCGCTCAACTCCAACCTCCACCAGCCGACCGCCCGTCGCGGGCGCGGGATCCGATTCCATGGCGCCGCATGCCGCGCCGCCCGAGGCGGGGGTGAAGCGCGCCTCCGGCAGGCCCTGCCCTCGCACAAGGCGCGGAGCGGCGATCCCGGTGGCGCGCCCCGTATCGTATCGGCGGCATGGCCCGTGACCGTCATCGCCGATGCCCCGGACCGGAAGCGGCGGGCACCATGTCACCCAGCAGGTCGGCCATGTCCGGGATCCCGGCCAGGCCGCCGATCCACGCGATCAGGCAGGTGACCGCCGCCTCGCCCAGGATGTCGCCCGCACAATCGCGGAACTTGGCGGCGATCTCATCGGCGGACAGGGGTCGGGCCAGCCCGCCGCGCGGCTCGTCGAAGCGGCGCTCCAGCACCTGCCCGTCGGTCAATGTGATCCTGATATCCGGCGCATCGCCGCCCGCCACCCGCTCATGCAGCGAGACGCGTTCGAAAAGCGCGCGCACCGCATCCTCGGCAACCGCGCGGAGTTCGAAATCCGACACCCCGAGCCGCCCTCGCATCCGCCCGGCGGCGATGCAATATTCGAAGAGGCCTTGTTGCGCAATTCGGATTGAGGCGGCAGGTCTCCCTTTCCCGGCTGTCTTCAGCGCATTCGGACAGTCTCGGGCGTGCCTAGGGATGTGAAGCGGTTCATGTGGAGCAGGTGAACGCCATTGGTTCGAGAGAACCTGCGACCCGATGCGGATCTGAACCTCTGCATGCTGCCTGTCGAAGTCTCTGGCCATGATGCGTTCGCCGAGGAGTTCGAGGCATCTCATCCTGGCCTCCACGCGGGGCTTCGTCGGTGATATCCGGACCATTTCTTCCAGCTCGCCCGGCCGAAGCGCTTGCAGGCGCGCAGGGCCTCGTTGCGGGCCTGCAGGCCGGGATCGTGGCCCTTCCAGGCCCTGGCATTGCGTCGTGGTGGCATGATGGCATCGGCACCCCGGGCCGCGATGGCGGCATGGCAGCCCGGGGTGTCATAGATGGCATCGGCGGTGACACTGCCGATCCGCTCTTGCATCGGGATCTGCGCCAGCAGGCCGGGCGGAACGGGCGCATCGCCGATGCGGTTGCTGGTCATCTCGACGGCGCGCACCTCGAGCGTTTCAGCATCGATACCGATGTGGATCTTGCGCCATTGCCTGCGGCGGCTGGCCCCATGCTTGCGGACCGGCCACTCGCCTTCGCCCGAGAACTTGATCCCCGTGCTGTCCACCAGCAGATGCAGCGGCCCGGGCGCGGCACGATACGGGATCTGCACCTTCAGGTGCTTCTGCCGACGGCAGAGCGTCCGTGTAATCCGGCACCGGCCAGTCGAGCCCGCTCAGAGCCCGCAGGCTCTCCACAAACCCCGTCGTTTGACGGAGCGGCAGCCCGAACAGCACCTTGATCGAGAGGCAGAACTGAATGGCCGCCGCCGAGAACCTCTCAGGATGACCCGCCTTGCCGCTCGGGGCCGCAAACCATGACATCTGCGGGTCAAGCCATACCAGCAGCAAGCCGCGGCGCTTCAGAGCCTGGCCGTAGCTGGACCAGTTCGTCGTGCGGAAAAGGGGGACGGCCTTGCTCATATGCCTATCCCAAACCCCTGACCCACAAACATGATTCCGCAAGTCAGAGGAATAGCGCAACAAAGCCCAGCAAAGGAGACCGCGCCCCTGGCCGCCCATGCCCCGCTTTACCTGGAGCGTCTGTCGCAGGATCTTCTCGTGCTGCTCGGGATCGACGGCCGGGCGATGCTCGTCGATGTCGCGCGGGCGGCGCCGGTCCGGCATTTCACCCTGCCCGATCCGGGCGGGGTCCGGCGGCTGTCCCTGACCGAGACCGGCGGGCATCTGCTGCAGGAACAGCTCGATGGCCGCTTCAATGTCCATGTCCGGACCGGCGCGGATCGGCTGATCGACGGCTATTACGTCGGCGACGAGGTGGTGGCCTTCGACAGCGCGCTGCGCTTCGATGCCACGGCCGAGGGCGCGACCTTCGTCTCGGCCCGCTTTCCGGGCCAGACGGCGGCCTATGCGCTGGACCAGCTTGGCGCGAGGCTGCATGTGCCGGGGCTGGTCGCCGAGGTGCTGGCCGCCGGGCATGGCCCGGATGCGGAGGTGGCGGCGGCCAGCCTGCTCGACGCGCTGCCGCCGCAACTCGACGCGTCCTGGAGCGGCGGGGGCAGCCTTGCCATCCGTGCCACGGCCGAGGCCGGGCTGGCCGGGATCGACATCTTCCACGACGGCGCCCTGCGCCAGCGCATCACGCTTTCGGGCGCGGAGGCCGCGCTGGAACTGACGCCGGATCCCCCGCCCGGCACGCGCTGGATCCCGCTTCGGCTGCGCGATGCCGGGGGGCTGACCAGCCCCGGCCTTTCGCTGCGGGTGCAAGCGGACGGGGCCGCGCCCTCGGGTCGGCTGCATGTGCTGGCGATCGGCATCGACGGTTTCGCCGACCCGCGCCTGCCCGACCTGTCATTCGCCCGAAGCGATGCCCGCGCCTTTGCCGCCGCCGCGGCCGGGGCCGCCGAACGCGGCGGGCTTTACGCCGAAACCACGGTGACGGTGCTGGCACCCGAGGACGGGCTTCAGCCTCTGGGCGCCCGCATCGCCGAACTGGCGCAGTCGATGGCGCCGCAGGATACGCTGATGGTCTTCATCGCGACCCATGGCGTCCTGGACGAGCGCGGCGGCACCGGGCGGCTGTTCCTGACCGACGGCGCCAGCCGCGCCGGCACCGCACTTGGCATGGATGCGCTGTCGCGACAGCTTGGCGCCTTGCCGGGGCGGGTCTTCGTCTTCGTCGATGCCTGCCATTCCGGGGCGGCGGATGCGGCGCGCAACGAGGATATCCTGGACAGCCTGACCGGCGCCGAAGCGCATGTGGCGGTGATCGCCGCCTCGAAGGCGCGCCAGCCCAGCTACGAATCCGCCGCCCTTGGCGGCGGCGCCTTCACCGCCGCGCTGGTCCGCGCCTTCGCCGCGCCGCAGACGGATGGCAACGGCAATGGCGCGCTGGAGCTGGCCGAGCTTTACCTTGCGATCAAACGCGATGTGGTCGAGGCCACCGGCGGTCGGCAGACGCCCTGGATCGCGAGATCGGGCTATGTCGGAGAGGTTCCGCTGTTCTGAGCCGCCGCCGGTCCGGCCCCGGTCGCCGCCCGGCCGCGCTCGGCACCGAAGCGGATGGCATGATGCGGGGCTTTTACCTGCGGGAAATCGGCACAGGCCCGCCCCGCAGCCTCCGCACCGCCGGGCGAGGCCAGAACCGAGGGGTCCAAAAGCCGGAAAGACGGCCCCGCCGCGCTATTCCTTCGTCCAGTAGGCGGCGGCGCTGATCTCGGCCTTTTCCAGGCCTCGGGCGGCCAGCGCCTTGCGCGCGGCCTGGGCCTCGGCGGCTTCGGCGGCGAAGAAGACGATCCGGTCGCCGCCGGGGGCCCGCTCGACACTCCGGTCGCCATTGCCGTCGCGGCCCGGAATGCGCAGCCCTTCCAGCGCGGAAAGCGGCGTCTCCCCGGCCTCGCGCAGGGCCCAGCGAAGCGCGACGCCCGGCGGATGGGCCAGATCCTGCACATCGGCGGCGCAGGGCACGACCAGGACCGCCTCGCCCGATGCCTCGGGCGGCAGCAGCGCCAGCAGCCGGGCGATCACCGGCACCGCCGTCTCGTCCCCGACGAAGCCCTGCCAGCCCGCGCCTTGCGGTCCGCGCCCGCCGGGCCCGGAAATCGTGATCTCGGCCCCCGCGCGCAACCCGCCGCACCAATCGGTGACCCGGCCACCATCATGCAGGAAGACGTCGAAATCCAGATGAGTCACGCCGTCGCGCATCCCGATCTCGCGCGTGGTATAGACCGGCCGATGCCAGGCGGCGGCGCCCTGCGGCCATTCGGTGACGCCATTGGCGTCCAGGACTGGCCAATCGGCGCCCTCGGGCCCCAGAAGCAGGCGGAAATGCAGCCCGCCCGAGGCAAAGCGCGCCAGATCCTCGCTCGCCAGCGTCACCCGGCAATAAGAGGGCGAGATCCGCTCGGACGAGACAACGCGGGCCAGCGCGTGGTTCTCGGGCCGTCCGGTGGCGGGCCGGCCCTGCCATTCGGGCACGAGCCCCACGGCGGCAAGCTCTTCGGTCAGGTAGTCGCGCAGCATCTGAAGATGCGGCGCATCCTCTGCGGTGACCCGGATCCGCGTCGCCCCGCCCTCGGCCCGCACCAGCATGTCGCCCCCCGCCAGCGCGATGGCCATCCCGTCCGCGCGCGGCTCGACGAGAAAGCCGATCTCGCGCGCACGGTGGTCGAAGACCGGCAACGCGGTTTCCGGCGCGATCGGCAGAAGCGCCTCGATATGGGGCAAGGTCATCGGGTTTCCCTCCTGCGGGCAGAGGCGAGCGCGCCGCGCGGCACCATCATCGGTCGGCCGCTTACGGGATCCGGCATGACAAGGCTGTCGAGCCCGAAGATCTCGCGGATATGGGTTTCGGTCAACACCTCGTCCGGGGTGCCGACGGCATGGACGCCGCCGTCCTGGATCCCAAGGATGCGGTCGGCATAGCGCGCCGCAAGGTTCAATTCGTGCAGGACCATGACCACGGTGGTCCCGCGGCGGCGGTTCAGCGCCGCCAGCAGTTCCAGCACCTCGATCTGGTGGCTTACGTCGAGGAAGGTCGTCGGCTCGTCCAGCAGCAGGATCTCGGTCTCCTGCGCGAGCGCCATGGCGATCCAGACCCGCTGGCGCTGGCCGCCCGAAAGCCCGGTCACGTCGCGCTCGGCCAGATCGGCGGTGCCGGTCGCCTCAAGCGCATGGGCGACGGCGGCGTCGTCCGCCCCGCTCCATCTGGTGAAGAGGCCGTGGTGGGGGTGGCGCCCCCGGCTGACGAGGTCCAGAACCGTGATCCCCTCGGGCGCGACCGGGCTTTGCGGCAGAAAGCCGAGGCGGCGGGCAAAAGCCCTGGGCGCGATGCGCTGGACCGGGACGCCGTCGAGCGTCACGCTGCCCCGGCGCGGGGGCAGCAGCCGCGCCAGGCTGCGCAGCAGGGTGGATTTGCCGCAGGCATTGGCGCCCACGATGGCGGTGATCCGCCCCGGCGCGATCTTAAGCGTGATCCCCGACAGAACCGGCGCGGCGCCGTAGCCGACGGCAAGGTCCCGGGTCTGCAAAAGCGGCACCGTCATGCCCCGGTTCCTTTCCGGTTTTCCCGCAGGATCAGATAGACGAGATAGGGCGCGCCCAGGATTCCGGTGACGATCCCCACCGGATAGCGGGCGGGCAGCAGGAACTGGCCGGTGAAATCGCAGACCAGCACCAGAAGCGCGCCGATCCCGGCGGCGGGCAGCAGGACCGGGCCGTCGCGCCCGGTCAGCCTGGCCGCGATGGGGCCGGACAGGAAGGCCACGAAGGCGACGGGCCCGGCGGTGGCGGGGGCGGGGGCGACCAGCCCCACCCCCGCCATGATCGTCGCGATCCGCACCCGCCCCAGCCGGACGCCCAGCCCGGCGGCGGCATCGTCGCCCATCCGCATCATCTCAAGGTCCCTCGCCCGCGACAGCAGGACCGCGCCGCACAGGGCCAGCGCCAGCCCAAGCGGCAGCGCCTGTTCCAGCCGCGCGCCGTTGACGCTGCCCGAAAGCCAGCGCAGCGCCTCGTTCAAAGACCAGGACGGCGCGCGCGACAGCACATAGGCGGTCATGCTTTGCAGCATGGCGGACAGGCCGATGCCGACAAGGATCAGCCGGGCGCCGCTGACCTCGCCCCGCCAGGCCAGCAGGTAGATCAGCAGCGCGACCCCCAGCCCCGCCGCGACGGCATAGATCGAGACCATCGGGCCGGTGACCGAGAGCACGACGATGCAGAACACGGCCGAGGCGCTGGCGCCCGCGGTGATGCCGATGATGTCGGGGCTGGCCAGCGGGTTGCGCAAGAGCGTCTGGAAAGCCGCGCCCCCCAGCCCGAAGGCCGCGCCCGCCAGGATCGCCATCACCGCGCGCGGCAGGCGCAGGTTGCGGATGGTGAAACCGGCGCCCGCCACATCCTCTCCGCCCAGGACCCGCCAGACGGTGGCGGGGGAGAACCGGCTCTGGCCCAGCATCAGCGTCACAGCAAATCCCAAAGCCAGCGCGAGCGCCAGCAGCCCCAGCACCCGCGCGCGGCGCCGGATCCGCGCGCGCCTCTGCCCGGCGATCAGGGGCGCGGTCGGTTGGAGGGTCCCGCTCACAGCGCGGCCACCCTGCGCCGACGCACGATCCAGATGAACACCGGCGCGCCGATGAAGGCGGTGACGATCCCGGCATCCACCTCTCCGGGCCGGGCGATCAGGCGGCCCGCGACATCGGCCATGACCAACAGCACGCCCCCCGCAAGGGCCGAGGCGGGCAGGATCAGCCGGTAATCCACCCCGAACAGAAGGCGGCAGGCATGGGGCACCACCAGCCCGACGAAACCGATCGGGCCGCAAAGCGCGGTGGTCACGCCCGAGAGCACGATGGCCGCGCCCGCCACCAGGATCCGGGCCAGCACGATATTCTCGCCAAGCGCCTGCGCCGCCTCCTCGCCAAGCGCGAGCAGGTTGAGCTTGCGCGCCGAGACGAGCGCCGCCAGCGCCCCCCCGGCCAGAAAGGGCAGGACGAGCAGGATGCGGTCCCATCGCGCGCCGCCCACGCCGCCGATCATCCAGCTTTGCGCGAGCCCCCCGATATCGCCCCGGGGCAGGATGACCGCCGTGGTGAATGAGGCCATGGCGGCGGAAAGCGCGGCCCCGGCCAGCGCCAGCTTCAGCGGCGTCGCGCCGCCGATCCCCAGGCTGGCGATGGCATAGACCCCGGCAGCGGCCAGGCCCGCGCCCAGGATGGCGACCCACAGGTAAAGCGTGGCGCTTTCCATCCCGAACCAGGCCATCCCGATCACCACCGCAAGCGCGGCCCCCGCATTGGTGCCCAGGATGCCGGGATCGGCCAGCGGATTGCGCGTCAGCCCCTGCATCGCCGCCCCCGCAAGCCCGAGCGCCGCCCCCGCCAGAAGCGCCAGCGCGGTGCGCGGGATGCGGGCCGCGACGGCGGCCTCGGCGATGGTCTCGGGCGGGCCGGTCAGGGCGGCGGCGATATCGGCCCAGGCCACATCGCGCGCGCCGAAGGTCAGGGACAGGAAGACCGCCAGCGCCAGAAGCGCCAGCAGGCCCGCCGCCCCGGCCAAAGCGCGCCGCCGCGCGGCGGCGGCCGGGCCGTTGTCTGCCTTGCGCGTCATTCGGCCCGTTTCACCGCCGCCGAAAGCCGCGCCGCATATTCCTCAAGCACCCAGGGCAGCGAAAGCGGCGTCGGATTGGCCGCCGTGCCGATCGGATCGTTCCCCAGCATGACCAGCGCGCCGCGCGACACCGCGGGCAGCCGCGCGGCCAGGATGTCGGTCGAAAGCTTGGCCAGAAGATCGTTGCCGCCATAGGTGACCAGCAGATCCACCTCGGCCAGATCGTCGATCCGCTCGGCGCTGATCTCGCCCGAGAAGGCGCCGCCCTGCGCCGCCTCGACCACCATCGGCGGCGAGACGAGGCCGAGGTCGTGGAAGAACTGCACCCGGGTATCGTTGTCGGTGTAAAAGCCGATCCGGCTGAGGTCCATCGCCGAAAGGTGGGTGACGAACATCGCGGTGCGGCCCTGAAGCTCGGGATGGGCGGCGCGGGTCTGCGCGATCCGGCCCTCAAGCTCGGCCACGAGGGCGCGGCCCTCCTCGGCCATGCCCATCCCCGCCGCATTCAGAAAGATCGTGTCGCGCCAGCCGGTGGACCAGGGCGTCCCCGGATAGGCGATGACCGGCGCGATCAGGCTGAGCGTCTCGTAATCCGCCGCCGACAGGCCGGAATAGGCCGCAAGGATGACATCGGGCCGGGTGGCGGCCAGCGCCTCGAAATCGATGCCGTCGCCTTCGTCGAACAGCACCGGCACCTCGGCCCCCAGTTCCGCCAGCCGGGCCTCGACCCAGGGCAGCACGCCATTGCCGTCGTCATCGCCGAAATTGGCGCGGGCAAAGCCCACCGGCACCACGCCAAGCGCCAGCGGCACCTCATGGTTCGACCAGTTCACCGTGGCGATCCGTTCGGGCTTTGCCGCGATGACCGTGGTGCCGAAGGCATGGTCGACCGAGATCGGGTAATCCTGCGCCACGAGCGGGGCCGAGACCCCGACGAGAACCGCGCACAGGATTGCGAGAAGAGCGCCTTTGAAGCGACGGGGCATGAGACGGCCTTTCGTGCGATTAAGGGCATGGATTGCGGCCTGGCCCCGCCCCTGGTCAAGCCGGGCGGCGGGCTTTTCGACGCGGCACCGGTCGTTTTCAACTAATTCTTACAAAAAAAGTTGATTAATCCAAGAACCCGGATGGGGGAGTTGCTATAGCGCGGAAATCCGTGTGGCTGCGGCTCCGCCCTGGCTCGGTTCGGTTCGCGGCGCGACAGGCGTGGCGCGGACGCGGACATGATCCGCCTTCGCAGCGCGACAGCCACACGTCCCCCCGCCAGGAGAATGAAGTTGAAAGCGAAAACCAACGACAATGCCGCAAACCGCGGCCGGATGATCAATGCGCTGCGATCGGGCACGGCGGCGCTTGCGCTGCTCATGGCGATGCCCGCGCTGGCGCAAGAGACCTCCGAGGACAGCGAAAGCGGCGTGGTGCGGCTTGGCACCATCTTCCTCGAAGTCTTCGGCATCGCCGACGACGACGCCAATTCCGTCGTGGCCTCGGAGCTTTGGGTGGGCGGCAAGGTCGCCACCAGCATCCTGGACACGCCCGCCTCCGTCTCGGTCATCACCGAGAAGGAGATCAAGCTGCGCGACGCCGCGACCACCGAAGAGGTCCTGCAATATTCGGCGGGGATCCATACCGACTATTACGGCACCGACGACCGCAACGACTATTTCCTGATTCGCGGCTTCCAGGCCACCACCTACCGCGACGGGCTGACGCTCGGCTCGATGCGCGGCGTGCGCGAAGAGCCCCTGGCCTATGAGCGGGTCGAGGTGCTGCGCGGTGCCAATTCGGCGCTTTTCGGCGTGGCGGACCCCGGCGGCTCGGTCAATTTCGTCACCCGCCAGCCCAAGTTCGAACGCATCGCCGACACCTCGCTCAGCTTCGGCTCCTTCGGGCGCAAGGAAGTGACCTTCGACTTCGGCAACGAGATCCCGGGCGCCTCCAACCTTGCCTTCCGCATCACCGGCAAGGTGAAGGACAGCGAGCTGGAATACGCCAATTCCCAGGACGACTCGACCTTCCTGATGGCCGGCGTGACCTGGCGGCCCAGCGACTTCACCTCGCTCAGCCTGATCCTCGACCATCTCGACCGCAGCGGCACGCCCAACAGCGGCGGCTATCCGCTGGACCGCGAATATGACCGCAGCGAATTCTTCGGCGAGCCGGACTTCAACTATCACGAGGTGGAACGCAGCAGCGCCACGGTCCTGCTGACCCATGATTTCGGCGGCGGGCTGAGCCTGCGCGGCAACCTGCGCTACAGCGACCTGACCGACGATTTCGGCTATATCTATCTTTACGATTACGCCGGGCGGGCCGGCACCTCACTGGCGCGCTACTACTTCGGCGGCGACAGCAGCGCCGAAGAGCTGATCGGCAATGTCATCGTGCAATACGACACCACCTTCGGCAATGTCGCAAGCAGCACGCTGGCCGGGGTGGAATTCCGCGACGCCACCTCGAAAAGCGCCAGCTTCTACGGGCTGGCCGCGCCGATCGACCTGGCCAATCCGGTCTATAGCGGGGCGCCGGGCTCGGTGTCCTATTACTCGGGCAGCCAGTCCGACTATACCACCAAATCGCTGTTCGTGACGCAGAACCTGTCGTTCAACGAAAGGCTGATCGCCAGCTTCGGCCTGCGCCGCGACTTCCTCGACGTGACCAGCACCGACCTTTTCACCTCGGCGGTCAGCAGCGGTGATTTCGCCGAAACCTCGGGCCGGGCGGCGCTGACCTACAAGGTCACCGACGAAATCTCGGTCTATGCCAGCTATGTGGAATCGGTGGCGCCGCCCTCGATCGGCGTCGAACCCGAGCGGGGCGAGCAATACGAGATCGGCGCGAAATATGCGCCTTCGGGCAGCAACGCCCTGTTCTCGGCCGCGCTCTACGACCTGTCGAAGCAGAATGTCACCATCGCCGTGGTGCAGCCGGACGGCACGATCACCCGCGAGACCATCGGTGAATCGCGCGTGCGCGGCTTCGATTTCGAGGCGCGGGTCGAGGTGAACGACCGGCTGAGCGTGATCGGATCCTACTCCTACATGGACAGCGAAATCGTGCGCGGCGTGGTGCGCGGCGCGGTGATGGACGGCAAGGCCTTCACCACGGCGCCCAACCACATCGCCTCGGTCTGGGCCAATTACACCCTGGCCGATGCGGTGCCGCAGGGCGACGTGACGCTGGGGCTGGGGCTGCGCTATGTCGGATCCTACTTCTTCGACGCCGCCAATACCCGCAAGAGCGACGATGCGCTCTTGGTCGATGCCTCGCTGGCGATGGATCTGAGCGACACCGCCTCGTTGCAACTGAGCGTGAGCAACCTGCTTGACGAGCAACATGTCGTCGGCTCGGGCACGGCGGATTACTATAATCCCGGCCGCGAGATCGGCCTGACGCTGCGCAAGAGCTGGTAAGATCGAACGGGCCCGCCCCCCCTATTGCGGCGGGCGGGCCCGACCGCTGCGCACCTCGCGCAGCCAGGCGGCCGGGGTGGTGCCGGTCACCTGCCGGAAGACGCGGGTGAAATGCGCCTGGTCGGCAAAGCCGAACTGGCCCGAGACCTCGGCGATCACCGCATTCTCGGACAGAAGCGCGCGCTTCACCATCTCGATGCGCCGCTCCTGCTGCCATTGCAGCGGCGATTTTCCGGTGGTCTTCTTGAAGGCATGGGCGAACCAGCTTGGCGAGAAGCCGACCGCCTCGGCCAGATCGGCATTGGGCAGGCGACGCCCCGGATCATGCTCCACCAGCCGGTCCAGCCGCTTCATCTGCGCGGGCGTCAGCCCGCCCGAGGGGCCTTCGTGGCGCGATGCGGCATGGGGCGGCTCCAACATCGCCGCGACCAGCGCCACCGCCAGGCTTTCGGCCACCACGGGATGACGGGGCGCGCCGCAGACCTCTTGCTTCAGCGCCTCACCGATGGCCGCGACCGAGGCCACGTCCTGAAGCTGGTGCGGCTGCATCAAGAGCCCCGCCGCCACCGGGGCGCCAAGTGCCGGAGCCAGCCGCTCGACCAGCCAGTTCTGCCGCAGATGCAGGTCCAGATGCGAAAAGCGGTGGTCGGCGCGGAACCGCGTCCACATCGGCATGCCCGCCGGCACGAAGACCGCGCGCAGAAGCGGCTTCAGCCGGGGATCGTCCACCGCGCCCTGATCCGACATGCCGATATGGTCGGAGACATCGTTGAAGAACAGCATCACCCGCGGATCGGGCGAGCGGTAATAGCCCGTCGCCCCCGCCCGGCCCTCGGCCTGCCAATAGACGCCGCAGATGGCGTCGTAGCCACGCCATTGCACCGGCGCGGTGCTTTGGATCCCGCTTGTGGTGCAGGTCATCGAATGCAGAAAACCCATTGTGCAAGCTCCATTCCCAAGAACGTCGGAACTGGCTCTTGCCTGTCGTCGGACTGCCCCTGCCCCGCAAGGAGCCGAAGTGCGACGAGATGGGTAGACCGGGGATCGTGCCTACATCACAGCAGGCCGCGCTGTCAACTTTTCGAGGGCCGGGCCGGGGGAGACGCCGGAGGAGGCGCCGGGGCCCGCAAGCGCCAGCGCATGGCGGAAACCGAAAGGCCGCGCCGCCTGCGACCGCTTCGACCCGGCCCCGCAGCGGTTTTCAATGCCGCCGGGCGGATAAGTCAAATCGCGGGGTTGACGTCGGTTTCGACCTTCCTTACACGCGCCCGCAGTGGGCCCGTAGCTCAGTTGGTAGAGCAACTGACTTTTAATCAGTGGGTCACAGGTTCGAATCCTGTCGGGCTCACCACTGAATATCCCCGCCGCTGGCCATCGGGCGCCCCCGTCATATTCGCGGGCATCCGGCGCGCGCCATGTCCGGCGGATTGCCGCATCCTGTCGCCGATCCGGCCCCCTGCCGACCCCGCCGGGCGAGCGAAGGCCCGGCCGGATCAGGCGTCGACCGGGCCCGGCTGGCGCATCGCGCTGTCGGCTGCATGGTCCGCCGCGATATTGCGCACCATATCCATCAGCACATCGGGATCGACCGGCTTGATCAGCACCGGCGCATCGCTGAAACCGCCGGGAAGATGCTCGCGCCCATAGCCCGAGACGAAGCAGAACGGCACGCCCCGGTTGCGCAGCACCTGCGCCACGCGGTCGACCGGATCGCCTTGGAGGTTGCCGTCGAGCAGCGCGACATCCACCACATCGGTATTGGCGGCCTCCACCGCCTCTTCCACGGTGCGCGCGATCCTGACGACGGTCGCGCCGGCATCCTCCAGGCCCGCACAGATATCCATCGCGACCAGCGGCTCGTCCTCGACCAGCAGCACGCGGTAGCCCCGGATCTCGCGATCGCGGCCCTCGGCCGCGACGGTGGCGGGGGGATCGGCGGGCGGGCGCGCCGCCCGCAACTCGAAGCCGCGGCTGATGCGGATGGTCCAGACCACGCCCTCGGGATGCCAGACGACATCGGCGCGATTGTCGCCGATCCCGGTCGCGATCAGGGTGGAGCCGAAGCCCCTTGCCACCGGCACCGCCACCTTCGGCCCGCCGCTTTCGCGCCAGACCAGCACCAGATCCTCGCCTTCGGCGCGCCAGCTCAGCCCGACGCGGCCCCCGGGCTGCGAAAGCGCCCCGTATTTGGCGGCATTCGTGCCCATCTCATGCAGCGCGAGCGCCAGCCGCAGCGTATTCTCGGGGGAAAGCGAAACCTCGGGCCCGCTGCGGTCCAGACTCTCGGCGTCAAGCGTTCCCGCCTCGATCTGGTCGTCGATCACCTGCCCCAGCGAGGCGCTGGACCAGGTCACGTCCGACAGGATGGAATGCGCGCGCGCCAGCGCCTGCAACCGGCCCGAGAACCGCTCGCTGAACGAGCGCAGGTCGCCCGAGGTCCTGACGGTCTGGCGCATGATCGCCTGGACATTGGCCAGTGTATTCTTGATCCGGTGGTTGAGTTCGCCCACCAGAAGCGAGCGCACCTTCTCGGCCTGGTGCCGCTCGGTCACGTCCAGGATCTGGAGGGAAAGCGACGGCCGCCCCTGGGCCGGATCGACAAGGACCGAGCCGTAAAGCTCACAATGGATGTCGCGGTCGTCGCGGCGGGCGACCACCTCGGCGGTGTGGCGCGCCAGACTGTCGAGCGAGCCGATCCAGCCCGCCAGCATCGCCATCGTATCGGCATGGAGGCATCCGGCATCGCCCAGAAAGCGGCCGATCACCCTGTCGGCCGGGATGCCGAAGATCCGCTCGGCGCCGCCGGACCAGCCCCGCACGGTCAGATCGGCATCGCATTCCACCAGCGCCAGCGGCGAATTGTCGGCATGCGCGCGAAGCGAGGCACTGGCAAGATCGCGGGCCCGGGCAATCTCGCGCAATTCGTCGCGCTGCAATTCGAGGTCCTTGGCCTGGCGCGCGAGCCGGTAGAAGACCTCGGCCTTGGATTTCAGGATCACCGGGTCGATCGGCTTGAAGATGTAATCGACGCCGCCCGCCTCATAGCCGCGGAAGCGGCGGGCCTCGTTGCGGTCGGCGGCGGTGACGAAGATGATCGGGATCTCGCGCGTGCGCTCGGTCCCGCGCATCAGTTCGGCCAGCTCGTAGCCGTTGATCCCCGGCATCTGCACATCGACGAAGGCAAGCTGGAAATCCTCGACCAGCATCATCTCCAGCGCCTCGCTGGCCGAGCGCGCCATGTGGATCTCAAGCCCATCCCGACGCAGAAGCGCCTCAAGCGCGACCATGTTCTCATGGATGTCGTCAACCAGAAGGAAGCGGATCGGGCGGTTAGGCATCGGGAAGCTCCGTGCTGTTCGTTCGGCGCCAGATGCGCTCGCGCTCGTTGAAGGCCGAAAAGGCGTCACCATGCACGGAAAAGCGCAATGTCTCATGCGCGCCGAGCCCGAGGAACCCGCCCCGGACCAGGGATTGGGCGAAAAGCCCGACGACGCGGTTCTGAAGCGTCTCGTCGAAATAGATCATCACGTTGCGGCAGGAAACCAGGTGAACCTCGGCAAAGACCTGATCGGTCGCAAGGTCATGTTCGGAGAACAGCGTGCGCGCGCGCAACTCGCGCTGAAAGGCCGCGCCCCTGTAGGCGGCGGTGTAGTAGTCGGAAAGCGAGGATTTTCCGCCCGCCGCCTGGTAATTGGCGGTGAACCCCGGGATGCGCGATATGTCGTAGACCCCGCTGGAGGCCTTGGCCAGCGCGCGCCGGTTGATCTCGGTCGCGTAGAACATGGTGCGCTCCAGCAGGCCCTCCTCGGCGAACAGGATCGCAAGCGAGTAAAGCTCCTCGCCATTGGCGCAGCCCGGCACCCAGACCTTCAGCGAGGGGAAGGTGTGCAGATGCGCGACCACCTCGTCGCGCAGGGCGCGGTAGTAGGAGGGATCGCGAAAGAGATCGCTGACCTGCACCGTCATGGCGTCGATCACCTCATGCAGGACATCGGGCTCGCGCAGCAGCCTGCCCTGCAGTTCAGAGATGGTGCGGCAATTCAGCCGGTCGCGCGCGACCTCGGCCCGGCGCATCAGCGAATTGCGGGAATAGGACCGGAAATCGTAATGGTAACGCCGGTTCAGCGCCTCAAGGAACAGGTCGATCTCGATCTCGTCCGGGGTCGCGGCCGGGGGCAGCACCCCCGTCATCTGGGCATCCAGACCCGCGTCAGCGACAAGAGCTTGTCGACGTCGAGCGGTTTCGGCAGGTAGTCGTTCGCCCCGGCGGCCAGGCATTGCGCCTGGTCGTCGGCCATGGCCTTGGCGGTCAGCATGATGATGGGCAGGTTGCGCCACCGTTCGATCCGGCGGATCTCGCGCGTGGCGGTCAGGCCGTCCATCTCGGGCATCATCACATCCATCAGGACCAGATCCACCGCGGGCTCGGCCCCGTCGGCGGCGCGGGCCAGCACCTCCAGCGCCTCGCGGCCGTTGCGGGCGATCTGGACCTTGACGCCATGCGGCTCCAGCACGCCGTTCAGCGCATAGATGTTGCGGATGTCGTCCTCGACCACAAGGATGCGCCGCCCCTCAAGCTGGGCGTCGCGGTTGAGGGACGCCGCCAGCATCTCGCGCTGGCGCTCGGGCAGGTCCGAGACCACCTGATGCAGGAACAGCGTCACCTCGTCGATCAGCCGCTCGGGCGATTTCGCGCCCTTGATGATGATCGAGCGCGAATAGCGGCGCAGGCGCTGTTCCTCGGCCTCGCTGAGGGCGCGGGCGGTGTAGACAATCACCGGCGGGAAGGGCGCGGTCTCGTCCGCGCTCAGCCGTTCCAGCAGGTCGAAGCCCGAGCCATCGGGCAGCGTCATGTCCAGCACGATGCAGTCGAAGGTGGTCTCGCGGCAGGCGGCCAGCGCCGCGGCGGCGGTCGAGGCGCCCTGCACGACCACCTCGTCCGAGCCGAGCAGCGCCTTCAGGCCCGAAAGCTGGGTCGGGTCGTCCTCGACGATCAGCAGGTGGCGCGGGCGCTGGTTCAGGCGCTGGCCGATGCTTTCCAGCGCGCCGATCAGCGCCTCGCGCGCGACGGGTTTCATCAGGTAGCTGACCGCGCCCTGGGCCAAGGCCTCGCGGGTGTGATCCTCGGCCGAGACGATATGGACCGGGATGTGGCGGGTGTCGGGCCCACGCTTGAGCCGGTCGAGCACGGTAAGGCCGGAATGGTCGGGGAGGCCCACATCCAGCACGATGCCGCGCGGCCGGTGGCGCTGCGCGGCGCGGATCGCATCGTCGGCGGTCGAGACGACGATGGCGCGGAAGTCGAGTTCGCGGGCCAGATCCAGCAGGATCCGGGCGAAGGCAGGATCGTCCTCGACGATCAGCAGGCTTCGGTCCGAAGGGGCGATGCCGTCGCGGTCGTCCTGGATCCCGGCGATGGTGCCGAAGGTGCCGTCGTCTTCCGCCCCCACGGCGGGCCCGCGCAGCGGGGCCGGGCCGGAAGACAGGAGGCCGGAGGACGGCGGACCGGACGGCATGGGGTGCGAGACCGGCACCTGCGCGTCAAACTGCAACGGCAGGTGCAGCGTGAAGGTGCTGCCCTGGCCCGGCGTGCTGTCGAGCGTGATGCGCCCCCCCAGCAACCCGGCCAGATCGCGCGAGATCGAAAGGCCGAGCCCTGTGCCTCCGAAGCGCCGCGAGATCGAGCCATCGGCCTGGCGGAAGGCCTCGAACACCGCCTCGTGCTGTTCGGTGGCGATGCCGATGCCGGTGTCGGCGACGCTGAAGGCGATGCCCCCGCCGCCCCCCTCGCGGCGGGCGGCCAGGGTCACGCCGCCCCTCTGGGTGAATTTCAACGCATTGGCGATGAAGTTCCGCAAGATCTGCTCGACGCGGGCCGGATCGGTGGTGATCCCCGGCAGGTCGGGCGCGGCGGCGGCCTGGAAGGTCAACCCCCGCTCGGTCGCGAGGGGCGTGAAGGCGCGGCCCATACGGTTCACGATATCCCCGGGGCTGACCCGCTCAGGTGTGACCTCGACGCGGCCCGCCTCGATCCGGGCCAGATCCAGGATGTCGTTGATCAGCCCCAGCAGGTCCTTGCCCGAGCTTTCGATCGTCTCGGCCCATTGCCGCTGTTCGGCGGTCAGATTGCCCTGCCGGTTCTCGCCCAGAAGCCGCGCCATGATCAGAAGGGCGTTCAAGGGCGTGCGCAGCTCATGCGACATATTGGCGACGAATTCGGATTTGTAGCGGCTTTCGCGCGCCAGTTCCTCGGCCTGGTCCGCCAGTTGACGGCGCGAACGCGCCATGGCGTCGCGCTGTTCCTCAAGCTGCACGGTCTGTTGTTCCAGTCGCGCGTTCTGTTCTTCCAGTTCGGCCTGCTGGTCGCGCAGCCGGGATTCGCTTTGTTGCAGCGCCTGGGTCTGCTCTTCCAGCTCTTCGTTGGTGGCGGCCAGTTCCTCGGCATGGCTTTGCAGCTCTTCGGCCTGCAGCCGCCTCTCGTCGAGAAGGGCGGTCAGTTCCTCGCGATACCCGGCCGAGCGAAGTTCGACCCCGATCTTCGCGGCGGCATCCTCCAGCATATGCAGGACCCGCTGCGGCGGCGCGGCGTCGAAGCCGATCTCGATCACGCCGTTCACCCGGCCGTTCTCGCGCGTGGGCAGGATCACCGAATGCGCCGCGCGCCCCTGAAGGATGCCCGAGCCCCAGGCAAGGGCGGCCTCGCCCGGCGCCGAAAGCGCGATGCCGCGCCCCTCGCGCAGGGCGCGCCACAGGTGCCCGCCCGGGCCATGGGGCTGGTCGGGCGGCGTCGCCACCCCCCAATCTCCCGCGCGAAGCAGCGTTTCGCCCTGCAATTCCCACAGGATCGCGACGCGGGCGCCGGTTTCGTCGCCGACGACCTCAAGGCCGCGCCGCGCGATCTCGGCGCGCGACAGGTCGCCTTCCAGCTTCTTGGCCAGCCGCATCTCGGCGCGCTGTTCCCAGTCCATCTCGGTCAGGCGCAGGCGGCTGCGGATCATCAGCGCCCCCGCCCCGGCCAGAATGGCGACCACCACCCCGGCCAGGCTGCGGTTCAGCGCCGCAAGGCTCGGGTCCGCCCCCTCGGGCCCCACCACGACGCCCACGGCCAGCAGAACCGCCACCACCCCCGCCACGGCGAAAGGCATCCAGAAGCGGCGCGAGCTGAAGCTGAGGACAAGCGCAAGGAAATAGGCAAGCCAGACGTTGCGCCCAAGCGGCACGATCGCGTCCAGCAGGAAGGTCCCGGCGATGATCGCCGCAATGCCGAGACAGATCAGCGCCTCGTAGACGCCTGATTTCATTCTACTCATTTTGCATTGCCCCCGTCGTCACGGGGACCCTTCGGACTGCGGCCATCAGGGGAGAACCCCGTCGAAGGCGAAAGGTTCCGTCGGGTCGCAGGTTTTTTTCGCAGCGGCTCCGGCGGTGCCTGCGGGCGGTCGGGCCGGGCGCCGTCAGACCTGCGGCAAAGCGGCGGTGCCTGCCTCCGCCATCACCCGCGCGGCCCAGCGGTCCGCGCCTTCGCCGAAACAGTCGTGCAGCGAATCCGAGGCCGCAACGCTGCCGTTCGCCAGCCGACCGAGCAGCGACAGCCCGGGCCGCGGCTTTCCCTCGGGATCCCTCAACCGACCCGAGCAATCGGTCCGCGCGCCCCCGGTCTCGGGCAGGGCATGCAGATGCCCCGCCTTGCGCAGGCCGGTGAACAGCGGGTCGGTAACTGTCTCGACCACCGGGGCGGGCAGGACGGCATCGACCAGCACCGGGGCGTCGACATGATCGCGGCCCTGGCGCAGCCGCCAGCCCCCCGGCACCATGCCGATATCCGGGTCCTCGGCCACCCGCAGGCTGACCAGCCCGGCCTCGATCAGCGCGAGAAGCTCGCGCGCGACCGACAGCGGCGGCCCGTAGGAATAGCGCTTCAGCCCCTCGTCGAAGCCGATCAGGGCGGCGGCGACCCGGCCCTCGGGCTGGCGCAGGTCGAAATGCCTGCGAAAGGCGGGCTGCAACTTGCGCCAGATCTGGCCGATGACAAAGCCCGGATCGGGCGGCTCCGCGCCCTCGGCCATTCGGATGGCATGGGCCAGGACGGCCTCGCCCGGGCGGGTCTCCTGCGTGCCGGGGCGGTTGCGCTCGACCCTCAGCCAGGTGGCGACCTTGCGGGCGCCCGCCTGCGCGTCGCAAAGCCCCAGGATCCGGGTCGCGGGCGGCGCCAGCGCGGCGCAAAGCGTGGTCAGCACCTGGCGGCGGGGCCGCTCCATCGCCTGGCGCAAGGCCTGTTCGAAACCGGCGATTTCAGCCGGGGTCAGATCGAAACGCCGGTCCAGCGCGGCGGTGCCGGGCTTTGGCCAGGGCGGCAGCCCATCGCGCGAAAAAGGCAGGATCCGCGCCGGTTCCGCGCCCGAAGCGATATAGCCCCCCGCCGCCATTCTTCCGCCCTGGCCAAGCGTCAACACCCGCAGCGCGTCGAGCGTGGCAAGGCCGAGCCCGCGAATGGCCACCGTCCGGCCCCGCCAGCCCTTCGCCGCCGCAAGCAGGGCCTCGGCAGGCAGGGCCGCGTGCAGTTCCGCCCCCGACCGCGCGGCATGGCGCTGCCAAAGCGCGATCTGGCGGTCGGGGCGCGTCGGGGGCTGGCCCGCGACCAGCAACACCTCGTCGAACACCGGAAGGGCGGTCCCCGCCGCCCGCAACCGCCAGCCGCCCTGGGCCGGCGCGATGCCATCGACCCGCGCCCCCGCACGGCTGAGCGAGAGCCAGCCGGGCAGCCGGTCGCAAAGCGCCTCAAGCCGCGCCGCCGTCCAGGCCCCGAACCGCGCCCTGGGGGCGAAATGGTCGGGGTCGCGCCCTTCCGGGCCCAGCCAGTCGCGAAAATCCGGGAAGCCCACCGGCGAGGGCGGCAGGTCGAGATCGCGCAAGGCGATGTTCAAAAGGCAAAGCGGGCTGTCCTGCGGGGCGAAATTCGGCCCCGCCCCGGCCGGGCGCAGCGGGTCCAGGAGCGTGATCTCGACCCGAAGGCCGGGCGGCGGCCCGTGGCGCAGCACGGCCTCGATGGCGCCCAGACCGCGCGGTCCCGCGCCGATGATCGCGATCCGCAGGATCCGGCCGCTCGGCCGCCTCGGGTTTGGCACGATGGCTATCTCCCCCCGTTCGCCGGATGCGAATAGATGCCGCCCATCACCTCGCGGTAATGGTCGGCGACATGGCTCGAACAGGTGCAGGCCGCGGCCCGCAGCGCCGGTTCGTCCTTCAGGATGAAGACGCCGCGCCGGGTGGCGACCAGGCCGCTTTCGCGCAATTCGCGCACCGTGCGGGTCAGGAAGGTGCGCCCGACGCCCAGCATCATGGCCAGTTGCTCTTGCGTCAGGCGGATCTCCGCGCCGCCCGTGCGCGCGGCGGCGTCGAGCAGCCAGCGCGCCGCCCGCTGCCGGATCGTGTGCCGGGCGTTGCAGGCGGCGTTCTGTAAGATCTGGGCCAGCAGGCAATCCGAATAGCGCGCGAACCAGTGCCGCAGATCGACCGAAAGCGCCTTGAGGGATTCGAGTTGCGCGGTGCGGATCGAGAAGAACGGGCCGCCGTCGCGGACCTCGGCGCTGGTATAGGCCGGAACGCGCCCGTTCGAGACGATGCCGCCGACCGCGCCCTCGCGCCCGATGGTGGCCACAGCCACCGGGGCATTGCCGTTCTCGTCGCCGATCTGGAAACCGGCGCTGGCGGGACCGCAGGGAAACCAGCTATGGGTGACCTCGTCGCCCGCCTTGTGCAGCACATCGCCCGGGAACAGCACATGCGACTGCAGATGCGGCGCGATCAACTGCCAGTCCCGGGGGCCGAGACAGGAAAGCAACTGGTTCAACTTCGGATCGGGGATGCCTGGAGCGCCTTGGGCCATCGGATTCAACCTGCTGATTTCGGTCCTGTGTCCAGTTGTGGACAGATAGGGGGCGGAAGATATGTTACTCGCGAACACAACGGCGATGTCGGAGGCCCGCACGATGGTCGGCGGGCGCGCGACGGGCCGATGGCCCCGGATCCGGGGGCGGCCGCCAGGCTGCCACGGCGGGATGGCCGCGAAAGGGTGTGTGATTTCCGATGGATGACGAAACCCTCGGGGCGGCGACAGCCGCCCGCGCAAGCGAACCGATCCCGGTTTCCGGTGCGATCCTTCCCCATGGCGCGATGCTGGCCTGTGATCCCGTCACGCTGGAACTCCGCTGCTATTCCCGCAATTTCGTCGGGCTAACGCTTTACCCCGGCGAAATGTTCCCCGGGCTTGGCGCGGCCGATCTGCTGGGGCGGCAGGCGATCCACGATCTGCACAATGCGCTGGCCACAAGCGGCGGCATGTCGGGCGCGCGCGGACCCGCGGGCATGGTGCCCGGGCTGCGGCTGCCCTGGTCCGACGCGGCTTTCGACGTGACGATGCACCGCCATGCGGGCGCGGTACTGATCGAGCTGGAGCCCGCGCCGGACCCCGCGCCGGACAGGGACGGCCCCGCCCGGGACAGGGCGGCGCTGAACCTGACGCGGCAATTGGTCGGCCGGTTGGAGGCGGCGAAGGACGGCGCGCGACTGCTGGAACTTGGCGCGCGGCTTACGCAGGCGATGCTGGGGTTCGACCGGGCAACGGTCTATCGCCTCATGCCCGACGGCGGGTGCAAACCCGTGGCCGAGGCGCGGCTCCCGGGCACCGACGGCCCGACAGGCCATCACCTTCCGACCGGGAAGATCGCGCCCCGGGCGCAGGCGCTCTACCTGGCCAATCCGGTCCGTGCCATCCCGGATACCGCCTGCGTGCCGGTGCCGCTGATCGCGGCGGCGCAACCGGACGCGCCCGCCGTGGACATGTCGCATGCACAGTTGCGCGCCCCCTCGCCCGGGCATTGCGAATATCTGCGCGGCATCGGGGTCGGGGCCACGCTTTCGATCTCGATCGTCGTCGAGGGCGCGCTCTGGGGGCTGATCGCCTGCCACAACCGGCAGCCGAAGGCGGTGCCGCCCGCGCTGCGGATCGCGGCCGAATTGTTCGGCCATTGCTTCGCGCTTCAGCTCGACGCGACCGAGCGACGCGAGGCCGAGCGGAGGCGCGGCGAGACCCGGGCCCGGCTCGACCGGCTCATGGAGGGTGTGCCCTTCGAAAATCTGCCGACCATCGGCATCGCCGAACGCCTGCCCCGGATCGCCGAGTTGATGGGATGCGCGGGGGCCGCGTTCCGACGCGGCGGGCAGTGGTCCGCGACACCGCTGTCGCTTTCACCCGAGGATGGCGCGCGCCTGTTGCAGGCCGCAACTGGCGTCGGGCCGGGGCAGATCTGGCAAAGCGCGCGGATCGCCGCAGAGGTCGACGGGCTGACCGCGCCCGGCGGCATCGCGGGTGCCATGGTCATCCCGCTGTCCGACCAGGATGCGTTCTTCCTGTTTCGCCGCAGCGCCGCCCCTGGCATCGCCGAGCGGCACGAGGCGGCCCCCGCGCCCTGGAGCGGGGACGATCTGGCCATAGCCGAGGCGCTGCGCTCCTGGCTGCGCGACGCCATGCTGGCCGAGGCCGAGGCGGATGCCCATGCGCGCGAAGAGGCGGGCCGCCGTCGCAGCCTGGTGAACGAGGAGTTGAACCACCGCATCCGCAACGTGCTGTCGCTGGTCAGGTCCATCACGCTGCAGACCGGGGCGGGCGCCGCCAGCGTCGACGAATATTCCGAACTGCTGGAGGGGCGGCTTCAGGCGCTGGCCTCGGCGCATGACCAGTCGCTGGAAGAGGGCAGCGGCGCGCTCGGTGCGCTGATCGAGGCCGAGGCGGCGCTTCATCGCAGCAAATCCACGCCCGACCGCGTGGTGGCGGAGGGCCCCGATCTTCTGCTTTCCGACAAGACCTATGGGGTGCTGGCGCTCGCCCTGCATGAATTGATGACCAATGCCGCGAAATATGGCGCGCTTTCGGTGCCGGGGGGGCGGCTGCGCGTGGGCTGGTCCTTCGACGAAAGCGCGGGCCTGGTGATCGACTGGCGCGAGCGCGGCGGGCCGCCGGTCCTTCCCCCGCGCCGCACCGGCTTCGGCTCGCGGCTGATCCGAAACTCGGTGGAGCACGACCTTGGCGGCCGCGCCGAGATCGATTTCGACCCAGAGGGGCTGGTGGCGCGGATCGCCATCCCGCCGCAGCATGTCGCGCTGGCCGAGCGCCCCGAGCGCGATGACAGGAGCAATGACACCGGGCGGGCGGCGCATCCCGCCTCGCTCGACGGGCTGTCGGTCCTGCTGGTCGAGGACCAGAGCCTGATCGCAATGGACACAGCGGAAACCCTGCGCCAGCTTGGCGCGGCCGAGATCAGGATCGCGGCGAGCGGGCGCGAGGCCCTGTCGATCCTGGACGAATTCCGCCCCGACCTGTCGGTCCTGGATTTCGACCTGGGCGACGAGACCGCCGAGGCGGTCGCCGCCGCCCTGGTTAGCCGCCGCAGCCCGTTCATCTTCGTGACCGGCTACAGCGACCGGATCCTGCCGGAAGGGGCGTTCCGCAATGTGCCGGTGATCCGCAAGCCGGTCAGCGCGGCCGCGATCGCGGTGAATGTCGCCGCCGCCCGCGCCGCCACCCTGGCCTAGCGCGAACGGAAGACCTGCCCCCGCAGGGGTCGGCTCCGTCCGCGCCGCGAAGTCTTACAGCCAGTAGGGGCTGACGCCGTAGTGATCGTAGGAGCGGCGCTGCCAGTCGCGGTTCGAGCGCCAGTCATCGGCATAGGCCGGGGCGCCTTCAAGCTGGGCCTTGGTCAGATCGGTGACATAGCCGCCCCGGGCGCTGTCATAGCGCAGCTTGCCGAAGGGGATCGGGTGATGGTCCGAGCCGATGCCCAGGAAGCCGCCGAATTGCAGCACGCCATAGACGACCTTGCCCGAGGCGGCGTCGATCATCACATCGTCGATATGGCCAAGGTCGTCGCCCGCCGGACTGTAGACCTTTGTGCCCTTGATGTCATCCTTGCCCGAAATCAAACGGGCGGTGCCGGTTTCGGTTTGCGGAGCCACGATGTTGCTCATCTGTCTTTTCCCTTTCGAGGGCTTGGGTTGCTGGGGGTGGTTCGTTCCGGGGAGGGGCCTGCGAGGGCGCCTCATCCGGTCAGCGCATGGGGTCGCACCCGTGCGGGGCCGCCTGCGGCCACGCGATGAGGGATGCGCGCGGGCGCGCATCCGATCAGGTCAGAGGACCTCAGCCCGCATGTTCGGGCAGGGCTTCAAGCTGCTCGCGGGTCAGGGAAGTCTCGACACGCAAGATCGCGTGATCGGCGTCGCGAACGACGGTGAGATCGTCGACCGGCACGAGGACACTTTTCGAGCCGATGCCGAGAAAGCCGCCGACATCGATCACCGCACCGGTCACCGCATCGCCGTTGAGGACGAGGTCGTTGACGCGGCCGATGCTCTCGCCCGAGGCGTCATGCACATCGGTGCCGGTCAGTTCCTCGGCCGTGGGGGCAAGGGTGGCCGTGTCGGCCAGCCCGGCGGAAGTGGTCGCATCGCCGTCATGGGCGACCGCATCAGGGGCGGCCGCAGGCTGGGCCGTGCCACGCGCGTCGTTCCAGGCATAGCCCGCGATCAGGTTCTCGTCGGTCCATTCCGGCAGCGCCTCAAGCTGATCGCGCGACAGGCTGGCCACGACGAAGAAGTCGCCCAGGTTTTCCGGCGTCGCGGTATCGGCCACGAAATAGAGATCCTCGGTGTCCACCATCACGGTGCGCGCGCCGATCCCGAGGAAGCCGCCGATGTCGAGAAGGACGCCCTGGATCTGGCCGTCCTGGCTCAGCACCAGATCGCCGATGCTGCCGATGTTCTCCCACTGGTCGCGACCGGCGATGAAGGTCTCGCCGCTGGTCCAGCGGGCGGTGCCGAGGTCATAGGCGGGATCGGCGGCCGGATCGACAGGACGGGCCGCGCGCAGTTCGGTCACCGCCTCGGGGCTGAGCGTATAAAGGTCCATGCCGGTGAATTCCGAGGCGCGGAAGCCCGGGACATGGGTCGCGGCGGCACCCGGCGCAACATGGGGCGCATCAGACGGGGGCGCTTCGGTCTGCGCGGCGACACCGCCGACGGAAACCAGAAGAATGGCAGAGGTGAGCAAGAGGGATTTCATGAAAACTCCTGTCCTTCGAGTTGGTTACGACAAGGCCGCGACAGGGTCGTCACCGCGTTGTCCCGCCCGCCAGGGGCATGCAGAACAAACCCGCGCGGCGCGAACACGTTCCCGAAACGGGCGAATTTTTTCAAAAAACCTTATTTATTATCAATAATTTATGTGAAAAATTGCGGCGCCCCGGGGGGCCGCTTCGGCGCCCAAGGGGTGCCGGTGGTCGATATCGCCAGGGCCGTGTTCCGCAGGCGGAAAGGCCACGGGAAGAGAACCGGAAAGCCCCGCATTTCGTTCCGCCCTATCTTCGCCCGGGCCGGGCCCCGGCGGTTTCCCGCCCGGGCGGGCGCGGAACGGACAGAGGCAACGGCAGGATCGCCGTTGCGCAGAGGGAGCCCCCGGTCGGCCGATGTCTCCTGACGCTCCGAAAGAGCGTCGCTCACGCCCCGGCAAGCGCCTCGACCAGTTCGATCTGGCGTGGCAGGCAGCGGCTTTGCAGGTCGTAGCGGTCGACGACCAGATCCCGCGCCGCACGGCGCAAGGGGGCGAAGCGGTCGGGTTCGGCCAGGGCATCGGTCAATTGTCGGCTCCAGCCCGGAATATCGAAGAAATCGACCAGCAACCCGGTCTCGCCATGGCGGATCACCTCCTCGACCGGGGCGGTGCGGCTGCCGACGACCAGCGCCCCCGCCGCCATCGCCTCGAACACCGACCAGGAGAGCACGAAAGGATAGGTCAGATAGGCATGGGCGCGGCTGACCTGCAGGATGCTGGTGAAGACCGGGCGCGGCACCCTGCCCAGGAAATGCACCCGCGACAGGTCCAGCCGGTCGCGCATCTCGTTCAGGATCCGCTCTTTCCAGCCCTTCTCGCCCTTGGGGGGCGCGCCGTAGCTGACCTCGTCGCCGCCGACGATCACCACTTGCGCCCCGGGACGAGCGCGTATCACCTCGGGCAGCGCACGCATGAAGATGTGATAGCCCCGGTAGGGTTCCAGATTGCGGTTGACGAAGGTAAGGACCTCATCCCCCGGGCGCAGGACGCGGCCGTCGGGCAGGGTCAGGCGGGCCTCGGGGTCGGGGCGGATCGCCTCGGTGTCGACGCCGTCGAAGACCACGTCGATCAGGCCGCGCAGGCTGTCGGGATAGGTCGAGGCCTGCCAGAGCGTCGGCGCGAGGCCGCGGTCGGCATGGACAAGCGCCTGCGCCAGATGCGCGGCCCGGCCCTGGGCGATCAGGGATTGGTCGAATCCGGCGCTCTGGAATTCGGGATCGAAACCGACATCGGCGCCCCGGCCGCGATAGTAGAATTCGGCATAGACCATCAGCTTCGCCCGGGGCCAGACCTCCTTGAGAAACAGCGTCTCGCCCCAGCCGGAATGGCCGAGGATCACATCGGGCACATAGCCGTGGCGGTCGCGCAACTGCACGGCGGCGCGGGCCACCGCCACGCCGCGGTCCGAGTTCTGGGTGTAGTTGCGGCCCAGCCGGGTCGCCACCGGATCCACCGCTTCGGCGGCGAAGCGGTAGCGCCAGGTCGCGACGGGCTGGGCGCGCGCGTTGCTCTCGTCGGTCAGGGCGCGGCAATCATGGCCGCGCGCCGCCAGCGCCGGAGCCAGATGCAGGAACTGGCCGGGGAAATTCTGATGGACGAAGAGGATCCTCACCCCGGCTTCTCCTCCTTCGGCCTCTCCTCCTCCGGCCTTTCCCCGGGCAGGGCGAAGGCCGCCGCCATCAGGTCGCGGGTGTATTGCTGCTCGGGCGCGGCGAAGATCCGCTCGGCCGGAGCCTGCTCGACGACCTCGCCCGCCCGCATCACCATGACCTTGTGCGACATCGCCCGCACCACGCGCAGATCGTGGCTGATGAAGATATAGGCCAGCCCCCACCGCCGTTGCAGGTCGCGCAAGAGATCGACGATCTGCACCTGCACGGTCATGTCGAGGGCCGAGGTCGGCTCGTCGAGCACCACCAGCCTGGGCCGCAGGATCATCGCCCGGGCGATGGCGATACGCTGGCGCTGGCCACCCGAGAATTCATGGGGATAGCGTTCCATCATCGCGGGGTCGAGCCCGACCTCGGCCATGATCTCCGCCACCATCTCCTTGCGGTTGCGGCCCGGCTCAAGCCCGTGGACGCCCAGCCCCTCGGCGATGATCTGCTCGACCGACATGCGCGGCGAGAGGCTGCCGTAAGGGTCCTGGAACACCACCTGCATGTCGCGGCGCAGGTCGCGCAAGGCCCGCCCCGACAGGCCCGAGATGTCCTTGCCCATGAAAAGGACCGGCCCCTCGGCCGGGATCAACCGCATCAGGGCCAGTGCCAGCGTGGTCTTGCCCGAACCGCTTTCGCCGACGACGCCCAGCGTCTCGCCCGCGCGGACCGAAAGCGTGGCGTCGGTCACCGCCTTCACATGGCCGATGGTGCGGCGCAAAAAGCCCTTCTGGATCGGGAACCAGACGCGCAGCGCCTCGGCCCGGACCACCTCGGGCGCGTCGGCCGCCACCGGATCGGGCGCGCCCTGCGGCTCGGCCGCCAGCAGCTTGCGGGTATAGGGATGCTGCGGATCCGAGAAGACCCGCTCCGCCGGGCCCTGCTCGACGATCTCGCCGCCTTGCATGACGCAGACCCGGTCGGCGATGCGGCGCACCACGTTCAGGTCATGGGTGATGAACAGAAGGCTCAACCCCTCGGAGCGTTTCAGGCTGGCCAGCAGTTCAAGGATCTGGGCCTGGATCGTGACGTCCAGTGCGGTCGTCGGCTCGTCCGCGACCAGCAGCTCCGGGCCGTTGGCCAGCGCCATCGCGATCATGATCCGCTGGCGCTGGCCACCGGACAATTGATGCGGATAGGCGCCAAGGCGGCTTTCGGCATCGCGGATGCCCACCTTCTGCAACAGTTCCAGCACCCGTGCCCGCGCGCTTGCGCCGGTCAGGCCCTGGTGCAGGGTCAGGCTTTCGGTGATCTGACGCTCGATCGTGTGCAGGGGGTTGAGCGAGGTCATCGGCTCTTGAAAGATGAAGCTGATGTCATCGCCGCGCAGCCGACGCAGATCGGGTTCGGGCAGCGAGAGGATGTCGCGCCCCTGCCACATCACCTTGCCCGAGACGCGGGCATTGTCGGCCAGAAGCCGCACGGTGGAAAGCGCCGTCACCGATTTGCCCGAGCCGCTTTCACCCACCAGCGCCACGGTCTCGCCCCGCCCGACGCTGAACGAGACGCCCTTCACCGCCTCGACCTCGCGGCCGTCCTGGGTGAAGCCGACCCGCAGGTCCATAACATCGAGAAGGCTCATCTGAAGGTCTTCCTGGGGTCGAAGGCGTCGCGGATCCCCTCGAAGATGAAGACCAGCAGCGACAGCATGATCGCGAAGGTGAAGAAGGCGACCCAGGCCAGATGCGGCTGGTGCAGGTTGTTCTGCGCCTGCCGCGTCAGCGCCCCCAGCGAGGGCGCGGAATTGGGCAGGCCGAAGCCCAGGTAGTCCAGCCCCGCCAGCCCGCCGATGGTGCCGGTGACCAGGAAGGGCATCATGGTCAGCGTGGCCACCATCGCATTGGGCAGCATGTGGCGGAACATGATCTGCCAGTCGGGCACGCCAAGCGCCTTGGCCGCGCGGATATATTCGAAATTCCGCGCCCGCAGGAACTCGGCCCGGACCACGCCCACCAGCGAGGTCCAGCCGAACAGCACCATGAGAAAGACCAGCAGCCAGAAGCTTTTGCCAAGCGCCGCCGTCAGGATGATGATGACGTAAAGCGACGGGACCGAGCCCCAAAGCTCGATCCCGCGCTGGAAGATCAGGTCGGTGCGGCCGCCGAAATAGCCCTGCACCGCCCCCGCCGCGACACCCAGGACCGCATTCAGCGCGGTCACGATCAGCGCAAAGGTGACCGAGAGGCGGAAGCCGTAGATCACCCGCGCCAGCACATCGCGCGAGGCGTCGTCGGTGCCAAGCAGGTTCTGCGCCGAGGGCGGGCTGGGCGCCACGCCGCCGGTATTGGCGATGGTGGTGAAGCTGTAGGGCACCGGCGCCCAGAGGATCCAGCCCGGCTGATCGACCGGCTGGCCAAGCGCGGTGCCCTCGGCCCGGACCTCGGCGATCAGCGCGTCGGGATCCTCGTAGAAGCAATCCTCGACGCCCCCGGTGACGATCAGGCATTGCACCTCGTCCACCGCATATTGCGCCACCGTGCCCGAGATGCCGCCGAAGGTCCGCTCGGAATAGAAGTTCAGGAAGGGAGTGTAATATTCGCCCCGGTATTTCACCAGCAGCGGATTTTCATTCGCGATCAGCTCGGCAAAAAGCGAGACGACATAAAGCGTGCCAAGGATGATCAGCGACCACAGCGCCCGGCGGTTGGCCTTGAAATTGCGCCAGCGGCGCTGGTTCAGGGGGGAAAGCCGCATCCGTCAGCCCGCCCGTTTCTCGAAGTCGATGCGTGGATCGACCAGCACATACATCATGTCCGACAGGATGCCGACCACCAGCCCGATCAGGCCAAAGGCGTAGAGCGTGCCGAACATCACCGCGTAATCGCGGTCCACCGCCGCGTTCAGCCCCAGCCGCCCCAGCCCGTCGAGCGAGAAGATCATCTCGATGAACAGCGAGGATCCGAAGAACGCCCCCAGGAACACCGCCGGAAAGCCCGCGATCACGATCAGCATCGCATTGCGGAAGACATGGCCGTAAAGCACCCGGCTTTCCGACAGGCCCTTGGCGCGGGCGGTCATGACATATTGCTTGCGGATCTCGTCCAGGAAACTGTTCTTCGTCAGCAGCGTCAGCGTCGCGAAAGAGGAAATCACCTGCGCCGTCACCGGCAGGGTGATGTGCCACAGATAATCCTTGACCTTGCCCCACAGGCTCAGGCTTTCCCAATTGTCGGAATAAAGCCCCCGCAGCGGAAACACCTGCCAGTAGGAGCCGCCCGCGAACAGCACCATCAGCATCAGCGCGAACAGCAGCGTCGGGATCGAATAGGCAACGATGATGATGCCCGAGGTCCAGGTGTCGAAGCCGGAACCGTCGCGCATCGCCTTGCGGATCCCCAGCGGGATCGAGACCAGATAGGCGATCAGCGTGGACCACAGGCCCAGGGTGATCGAAACCGGCATCTTCTCGATGATCAGGTCCACGACCGAGATGCGGCGGAAATAGCTCTCGCCGAAATCGAAGCGCAGGTAGTTCCACATCATCATGCCGAAGCGTTCCCAGCCGGGGATCATCTCCTTGCGGCATTCCGGGACGTTCAGGCCGGGCGTGCCGGTGAAACCCTCGGCGCAGACGAAGCGGGCGAAGCCGAAATCCACCTCCAGCCGGGCGCGGAACTCGGGCGAGAGCCCGCGCGAGCCCGCATAGCCCGAGCCCTGGTCGCCCTGGCCCGCGCCGGGATCGCCGCCCGCCCCCGCCAGCGCCTGGTCGGCGTCCAGCCCGCCGTCCAGCCGCGCCTCGATCTGATCGAGCGGCCCGCCCGGCACCACATTGGTCAGCGCGAAGTTGATCAGCATGATCCCGAACAGCGTCGGAATCACCAGGAAAAGACGTCGAAGAAGATAGGCGCCCAAAGTTCCGCTACCTTGTCAGAGGGATCAGCGCAGCGCGCCCGAGGCCTTCAGCGCCGCCGCCTTCTCGGCGTTGAACCACCAGAAGCTGGTTTCGCCAAGCGCATAGGGCGGCAGTTCGGCAGGGTGCTCATACATGTCGTAATAGGCCACCCAATGCGTGCCGTTATACCATTGCGGGATACGGAATTTCTCGGCCCGCAGCACCCGGTCGAGCGCCTTGGTCGCCACCGTCAGCTCATCGCGCGAGGTGACGCGCAGCACCACCTCGATCAGCCGGTCCACCGCCGGGCTTTTCAGCCCCGCCAGGTTGAAGACCGAGACATCGGCGGTTTCCGAGCCATAGAACTGCTTCAGCTCCGCGCCCGAGAAATAGTTGGTGCGGACGAAGGTGCCGGTCAGGTCGAAATCATAGGCCGGGTTGCGGGTGCGCACCTCGTATTGCGCGCTGTCGATCATGTTCAGGCTGGCGTCGATCCCGGCGGCGCGCAGATTGGCGACGAAGGGGGCGATGATGCGCTCGAATTGCGGATTGTCCTCAAGGATCTCAAGCACCAGCCGCTGGCCCGCCGCATTGCGCAGGAAACCGTCCGCGCCCGGCGTCCATCCCGCCGCCTCAAGCAGTTCCAGTGCCACGCGCTGGTTGCGCCGGTCCAACTCGCGCGCGGGATTGGATTGCGGCAGCGAATAGGGATCGTCGGTCAGGATCGAGGCGGGCAGAAGCCCGTCGTCGACCAGCGGCTGCAGGATCGCGACCTCTTCGGGCGTCGGCGCGCCCTCGGCCTCAAGCCAGGAATTCTCCCAGAAGGATTCGACGCGCGAATAAAGCCCGTAGAACAGCGTCTGGTTCGACCATTCGAAGTTGAACAGCATCCCGATCGCCTCGCGCACGCGGGGGTCCTGCCATTTCTCGCGCCGCAGGTTGAAGACGAAGCTTTGCCCCGTGGCCTTGGCGCCCGAGGGCAGGATCTCTTTTCTCACCGCGCCCGAGGTGACGGCGGGAAAGGTATACATCTCGGACCATTGCCGGGCGCTGTTCTCGACGCGGAACGTATAGGCCCCGGCCTTGAACGCCTCGAAAGCGGCATTCGGCTCGGCGAAATATTCAAAGCGGATCACGTCGAAATTGTTCTGGCCCCGGGTGATCGGCAGGCCCTCGGCCCAATAGTCGGGGTTGCGCCGGTAGCTGATCGAGCGCCCCACATCCACCTTGTCCACCATATAGGCGCCGGTGCCGATATAGGGGGTCAGCGAGGATTGTTCGAGATCGAGACCCGCAGATTCGAACTGCGCCTTGGAAAAGACCGGCAGGCTGCCCATGGTCTCGGGCATCTCATGGCGGGGCGCGGTCTCGGTAAAGGTGTAGCGCACCCGCAGGGGGCCAAGCGCCTCGGCGCTTTCGACATTCTGCGCCAGAACGGTGCGGAAATCGGTCAGCCCCTTTGAGAGCAGCGTCTCATAGGAGAAGATCACATCCTCGGAGGTCAGCGGCGTGCCGTCGGAAAAGCGCACGTCGTCGCGCAGGTTGAAGATCACCCAGGAACGGTCCTCGGGATATTCCATCGTGGTGCACATCAGGCAGTAGGAGGCGCCGATCTCGCTCGCCGTGGGGACCAGGATCGATTCGAGCATGATGGTCGATCCCACCGCGCCGCGCCCCTGCACCGAATAGGGGTTGAGCGAATCGAAACCGCCATAGGTGGCCTGGCTGATCTCGCCGCCCTTGGGGGCATCGGGATTGACATAGGGCAGATGGGTGAAATCGGCGGGCAGTTCCAATTCACCATAGGTCGAGATCCCGTGCGAGACGATCACCTCGGCACCCTCCTGGCCGCGCGCCGGGGGGACCAGCAGCAAGGCCGCCCCGACAAGGAAGGCGCCGCCGCGCAGAAGGTGATCGGGGCGCAGTCCCGCCGTTCGCAACCCTGCCGTTCCGGGCGCCGCTTCCGCCCTCACCGCCCGTCCTGCCGCTGGCCGCCCTGCCGTCATCGCCCTCTCCGCCCTGTTGCTGTTCTGCCCGGGCAGCACTTCGGTTCGGCCCGGGTTCTCGGGAATGGATGCTAGTGCGGTGAATGCCGAAGGGAAAGGCGCGATTCCGTGACCCGGTTCCAGGGGCATGAAAAAAGGGCCGCGTCTTTCGGCACGGCCCCGGAAAGGGCATTCTCCTTCCCCGCCCGGTCACGGGACTGGCGCAGGGCGCGGGGAATTACTGCTGGGTCGCCAGATAGGCGATCAGATTGGCCCGCTCATCGGCGCGGGGAAGGCCCGCGAAAGCCATCTTGGTGTTCGAGGCGAAGGCGCGCGGCGCCTTGAGGAATTCGTCCAGCGTCTCGGGCGTCCAGCTCGCACCGGCGTGGTCGGCCATCGAGCTGGAATAGGCAAATCCGCCGACCGAGGCGATCTCGCGGTCCACGACGCCGTTCAGATGCGGGCCGGTGATATCGGCGCCGTCCAGCTTGTGGCAGGCGCGGCATTTGCCGAAGGCGCGCTCGCCCGCGGCGACATCGGCCGCGGCGTAGAGATCGGCGAAGCTCGGCCCGTCGTCGGTCGCGGCGCCGCCATCCTCCGAGACGCCGGTGTCGATCACATAGGCCTGCGCGGGCCCGTCCTCGCCATGGCCGCCGGATTCCATGCTGTAAAGCGCGGTTGCGGCCCAGTTGCCCAGCAGGAACACCAGAAGCGCTCCGCAAAGAGCGCCAACCGCCTTGGTCATCGTCATCGTATCGAACATGTCGAACGCATCCCTTGGTCGTGTATTGCCGGTATCTACCCGCTTCACCCCATGCCGCGCAAGGTGTAGGAGCGCGACCAATCGCCCCGCGAGGGCAGGAAAGCCACGATTCACCACGGAGGCCGCACATGACCGCCACCACCTCGGGCGTCATCGCCTTTCAGGGCGAGCCCGGCGCCTATTCGCACGAGGCCTGCCGCCAGGCCCGCCCCGGGATGGAGGTGCTGCCCTGCGCCACCTTCGAGGAGGTGGTCGAGGCGACCCGCAGCGGTCGCGCCGATCTGGGCATGCTCGCGGTCGAGAATTCGACCTACGGGCGAGTGGCCGATGTCCATACCCTGCTGCCCAGTTCGGGCCTGCATATCATCGACGAGGCCTTCGTGCGCGTCCACATCGCGCTTCTGGCGGTGAAGGGCGCGCGGCTGGAACAGATCCGCCGGGTGCGGGCGATGTCGATCCTGCACGGCCAGTGCCGGGGCTTTGCCCGCCCCCATGGCTGGGAGATGCTGAACGTCCACGACAATGCGGCGGGCGCGCGCCAGGTCGCCGAACTGGGCGATCCGTCGGAAGCCGCCTTCGCCTCGGCGCTGGCGGGCGAGATCAACGGGCTCGACGTGCTGGCGCGCGAGATCGAGGACCAGTCGAACAACACCACCCGCTTCCTGGTGATGAGCCGCGAGCCCGACCACAGCCGCCGCGCCAACCGGATGCTGACGACCTTCACCTTCCGCGTGCGCAACATCCCGGCGGCGCTTTACAAGGCGCTCGGCGGCTTCGCGACCAATGGCGTCAACATGACCAAGCTGGAAAGCTACATGGTCGGCGGCCAGTTCACCGCGACCGAATTCTATGCCGATATCGAGGGCCATCCCGACGATGCCCCTGTCGCCCGCGCGCTGGAGGAACTGCATTTCTTCACGTCGCGGCTGAAGATCCTTGGCGTCTATCCCGCCTTTCCCGGCCGGAACTGAGGCCAGCGCCCGGCGGGCCGGTCCCTGGATCAGCCGCCGGATCAGCCGACCGTGCGCGAGCGGTCCTCGATCAATCCCGCCAGCTTGCCGCCCGCCTTGTCGAAGCGGCGCTGGACCCGGCCCTTGGCCAGGCGCAGCGATTGCAGGAACAATCGCGCCGCCAGCGTCTTCGGCCGGATCTCGACCGCCAGCGTCATCCGGGTCCGGCGCGGCGCCAGCGCGATCAGTTCAAGCCGCCCGCCCCCCTCGACCGAGGGGCTGTCGAAGGCGTAGTCCAGCAGCGCATCCTGCGCGAGGTCCAGCAGCCGCACCACCACCTTGCGCGGCTTGCCCTTGTAGGCGAAGCGCAATCGCCAGCCCATGCCCGGGCCCGGGCGCGCCAGCCTGTCGATCCGCTCGACCTCGGCGCCGCGGCGCATCACCATGCGCTCGAACTGTTCGAAATCGGTCAGTTGCGCATAGACGAAATCCAGCGGCGCCTCGATATCCTGCCGTGTGGTCAGCTTCATTCTCGCCCGTCCGCCCCGCTTTTTCCGCCGATGTCATGGCATTGGCGGTCACAATGCCATTCAGCCCATCCGGTCGGCAAGCCAGTTCTCCAGAAGATGCCGGGCAATCGCGCCCTCGCGCGGCGGACGGATCCGGGGATGGCGCCCGGCCGCCACCTCGACCGCCTCCTCGCGGGTGAGCCAGAGCGCATCCTCCAGCTCCACCGGATCGAGGGTGATCCGCGCGTCAAGCGCCTCGGTCGCGCAGCCCAGCATCAGGGACGCCGGGAAGGGCCAGGGCTGCGAGGCGAGATAACGCACCGCGCCGCAGGAAATGCCGGTCTCCTCATGAACCTCGCGCCGCACTGCGGCCTCGACGGTCTCGCCAGGTTCGACGAAGCCCGCCAGCAGCGAATACATCCCCTCGGGCCAGCCCGGGCTGCGGCCCAGAAGCACCGAATTGCCGCGCGTGACCAGCATGATCACCACCGGATCGGTGCGGGGAAAATGCACGGCCTGGCAGGTCGGGCAGCGCCGGTTCCAGCCGCCGCCGCCCGCCGCGCTGCGCGCGCCGCAAGAGGGGCAAAAGGCATGGCTGCGGTGCCATTCCAGAAGCGCGCGGGCGGTTGCCGCGATCTCGGCCTCGTCGGGGGAAAGCACGGCCATGCGCTGGCGCAACTCGCCGAAGCCGTGGCCCGGCGGGGCAAGGGGATGGGGCTGCCAGCCCTGGTCAAAGCCGCTCTCGCCCACCGGCGCGCCCTCTTCCGGGCGCCAGTGCGAAAGGTCGGCGGCAAAGGCCCCCTGCCCTTCCAGCAGCCCCAGGAAGACCGGCGACGGCGCGCCTTCCAGCAGCGGATGACCCGCCGGAAGCCAGCCAAGCCCGCCGCCGCCGTCTTCGGGCGCGAAAAGCACCCGGCCGCGCCAAAGCGCCAGAACCCGCCCCGCCTCCAGCAACGCGGCCAGCGCCGCCGGATCCGATCGAAGCGCATGGCCACGGTCGCGCCCGGTGCCCGCAAATGCCATTCCCGCCGTCATTTTCACTCCTGCACCGGCCCTTTGCCGTTTTTCTGGCCCCTTTTTGCCCCTTGAGGCATCGCCGCGAAAACCGGCACCCTGCGAATGGACAAAAGCCACGATCAGGTGCCGAACTGCAACAGTTCACGACAAGTTTGCCATTCGACGCCACCAAGCCGTTACAACCCCTGGTAGATCCTGCACTCTCCTCCGCGCGCTTCCCGCGCCCAAGGCATTCCATTTCTGGCGCTCCTGCGCCGGGGCCGCGACTGATGAAATCTTCGCGCGACCCTTCCTCGCCGGGTGAAACAACCCAAGCCGCCCTGCGGTCAGAAGCCCGGCGCAATCCCGGCGCGGCCGGACGGCCCGGCATGGCAGGGGCGCCCGCGGGGTCCCGCGCCACCTGCGATACCGCCGAGGCGGAGACGACGGTCCGGCTGCGCGTCCTGGCCACCACCGATCTGCATGGCCATCTGCTTTCCTACGACTATCTGGCGAACCGGCCGCAATACGGGCTGGGGCTGGCCCAGGCCGTCGGCCTGATCCAGCGCGCAAGGGCCGAAGTGCCGGGGTCGCTCCTCCTCGACAACGGCGACTTCCTTCAGGGCTCTGCGCTTGCCGAACTGGCCGCCACGCCCGGGCGGCGGCGCCCCCATCCCGCCATCGCCGCCTTCAACACGCTCGGCTACGACGCCGCAGCGCTTGGCAATCACGAATTCAACTACGGGCTGCCGCTTCTGGCCGAGGCGCTGAAGGCCGCGCGCTTTCCGGTGCTTTCGGCCAATGTGCTGCTGCGCCGCGGCACCGCGCCTTGCGAGGATGAGCATCTGACCAGCCCCTTCGCGCTGATCGAGCGCGAATTGCCCGATGAGAGCGGCCGGACCCATGTCCTGCGCATCGGGGTGCTGGGGCTGACGCCGCCGCAGATCGTCGACTGGGATCGCCGCCACCTGCAGGACCGGATCGCCACCCGCCCGATGCTGGACAGCGCCCGGGCCTGGGTCCCCCGGATGCGGGCGGCGGGGGCGGATGTCGTGGTCTGCCTTGCCCATACCGGCGTGGGCCAGCCCGGAGAGCCATCCGGCACCGAATGCTGCGCGGGCGACATCGCCGCCGTCGAGGGGGTGGATGCCGTCGTGGCCGGGCACAGCCACCTGGTCTTTCCGCGCCGCAGCGGACCCGATTCGACCGGCCGGGACGGGCTGATCGGCGGAAAGCCCGTCGTCCAGCCCGGCCATTCCGGCTCGCATCTCGGGGTGATCGACCTTTGGCTCGCGCCCCGGAGCCGGGGGTGGAGCGTGGTGCGGTCCGAGGCCCGCGCGCTCAGCGTCTCCGAGATCGCGGCCGGGCTCGACCGCGACGAGGCCCGACGCCATGCCGCGCCCCTGCGCGCCGCCCTCGGCGCCGATCATCGCGTGGCGCTTGCGCGCATCCGGCAACAGATCGGGCGCATCGACCTGGCCCTGACCACCCATTTCGCGCTGGTCGCCGACAGCCGCGCCTCGCGCCTGGTGGCCGAGGCCATGGTGGAGCACGCCCGCGACCGCCTCGCGGGCCGGGCCGAGGCGGAACTGCCGATTCTCGCCTCGGTCACGCCCTATCGCACCGGCGGACGCGGCGGGCCGGTCAACTTCACCGAAATCCCGCCCGGGCCGCTGTCTCTGCGCAATGTCTTCGACCTTTACCCCTTTCCCAATACGGTCGTGGCCGAACTGACCACCGGGGTGGCGATCCTTGCCCGGCTGGAACGTGCCGCCGCCATCTTCAACCGCATCCGCCCGGGCCGGGCAGACCAGATCCTGATCGACCCGACCCGTCCCGGCCTCGGGTTCGAGACCATCCCGGGGCTGAACTACCGCATCGATCCGAGCCGACCGTCCTTCGGCGAATTGGCCCCCCCCGAATCGGGCCTGATCGCGCCAGAGGCGGCACTTTCGCCCGGGCGCATCCTCGGGCTCGGCTTCCGGGGCCTTCCCGTCGCGCCCGGGGACCGTTTCGTGCTGGTGACAAACAGCCACCTGAACGCCCAGGCCCCCGGCGGGCCGATCCTGATCGACGAAGGCGTGCTCTGCACCGATGTCCTGGCCGAATTCATCCGCCGCAGGGGCGCGATCACCACGCTGCCCGGCCCGGGCTGGTCGCTGGCGCCCCTCCCCGGCACCTCGGTCCTGCATGACACCGGCCCGGGCGGGTTGAGCCACGGGGCCGAGGCCGCCCATCTGCGCCCCGAATTCGTCGGCGTCACCCCGGCGGGATTTCACCGCTTCCGTCTTCATCTCTGATCTGACAGGAAGGGCGCGGTCGGGTGATCCGGCCCGAAGCCCAACCGGAACCCTCAGTCCGAACCGATGCCGGAGCCCCCATGTTCGACGCCCTGCTTTTCGACCTCGACGGCACCCTGGTCGACACCGAGAGCATCGCGCTCCGCACCGGCCCCGAGGCCTTCGCCCGCCACGGCCTTGCGGTGGACGAGGCCTTCCTGCACCGCCTCGTCGGCCGGGACGAACCCTCAAGCCGCGCGATCCTGGCCGAGGCCTTTCCCGCCGCCGATCTGGACGCGCTGCGGCGGGACTGGAATGCGGCATTCGCCCTGGGGATCGAGGCGGGCCTGCCGCTCAAGCCCGGCGTGCTCGACCTTTTGGCCGCGACCGACGGCTATCCGCGCGCCATCGTCACCTCCTCGGGCCGCCCCGGCGCCTTGCGCAAGCTTGAACTTGTCGGCCTGGCGGATCGGTTCGAGCTGGTGATCGCGCTTCAGGACGTGCCCGCGCCCAAGCCCGACCCCGCCCCCTATCTGCTCGCCGCCGCGCGGCTTGGCCTGCCGCCCGCGCGCTGCCTGGTGTTCGAAGACAGCGAGACCGGCGCGGAAGCCGGCAGCCGGGCCGGCTGCACGGTGGTGCAGGTGCCCGACGTCCTGCCCACCGGCGGTCGCTGGGCGCATCACGTCGCCACCGACCTGATCGCCGGCGCACAGGCGGCGGGGCTTCTGCGCTGAAACCGCGAGGGCGGGGCGCAACCGCGCCTCGCTTCGCCCGAACGGATGCGCCCCCCCAAACCCGGGCCCCCAAACCCAAGGCCCCGGGCGCGGGCCCCGGGCCGACCATCGCCCGCACCGCCGCAGTCCCGCATCCCGGCGCGGGAATCCCTTGCATCCCACGCCGCCCGCCCCTATATCGCCCCCCGAGAGGTTGGCGCGGGCGAGCGCCTCGCCAACCCGGTCAGGTCCGGAAGGAAGCAGCCGTAACGAGCCCCGCTTGGGTCGTTGTCCAGCCTCTCACCCTCCCCTCCCCCTCGGCTTTCGCGCCCGCCAGGCCCCGCCAGGCCTACGAACCGGACGAGGCGCCGCCGCGCCCGGTCCTCAGCAGTCGGAAAGCCCCGACGATAACCCCGAGATAGCCCAGCATCGCCACCGAGGCGCCAAGCGTCTCGACCAGCAGCGGCGACCAGCCGCCGATCTCGACGCCCGCCAGCAGATGGGCGGCGACAAGCGCCACAAGCACGGCCACAAGCACCGGCGCCATGAACCCGGCATATCGCCCGGAGGACATGTCCAGCGTCCGGCACAGCCACAGGACCGCGCCGATCTGCAAAAAGCCCGTCGCCGCGATGATCCCGCAGACCTGCACAAGACCCAGATCGAACGCCCATGTCGCGGACGCCATGGCCAGCCAAACGCAAGAGAACATCAGGCTCCACCGCCAGCCCGCATCCGGGCGGCCAATCGCCCGGAAGGTGACGAATACGGTATTGGCCGAAGTGTCGAGCAACTGCTTCACCACCAGCAGCAAAAGCGCCGATATCGCCTGGGGACCGGCCTCGACCCCCAGAAGCGTCAGCAGCGTATGGGGCGCGGCGAACATGGCGATCAGCGGCGCCGCGACAAGACCGTTCGAGAAATAGGATGCCACCAGCACCGTGCGGTGCAGCCGCTCCGGCGTCCGCGCCTCTCGGCGGACCATGGGCAGCAGCACCAGATTCGCGATCCGGCCAAGCTGCGAGGCGATCAACTGGATGAAGCGCGAACAGACGACGAAGATCGACAGTTGCGCCGCGGGCAGCAAAAGCCCCAGCAGGACGACCGGCCCCTGGATCACGAAGACCGCGACATTGCCCTCGAAGGCCAGATGACGCCCTATCCGCATCAACCGGCGCATCCGCGCAAGGCTGGGCCGCGCGCCCGATACGCGCCGACGGCGCAGTGCCAGCAGCGCGAAGAACGGCCCGGCCAGCGCATGGATGCAGATCATCCCGACCGCCGCATGGCCCATATAGGCGATGGCGATGGCGACCAGGCTGGCAAGAATGACCGCAACCGTCTGCACCCGGGCGATGAAGCCGAATTGCAGATGGCGCTGCTTGAGGTTCAGGTCGACGGATCCCAGCACCCCCAGCGGGCCCAGCCAGAGCACCGACCGCAGACCGCTCTCCAGCCCCTCGAAACCCGGATAGAGCAGCAGGAACAGCGGGATGCAAAGCCAGACCACGAGGCTGAAGACAAAGGCCACCCCGACCGCGAGCAGCCGCGCCGACACGACATCCGCCGTCCGCAGCCTGGGCAGGTCGACCAGCGGCTGCGCGGCAAGATTCTGCGCCGTGGCATAGATCAGCGTCCAGACGAAATAGACGATCCCGTAGACCGCTAGCTCGTCGCTGCTCGCCAGCCGGGCGATCACGACGAAGGCCAGCAGCGCGAAGACCGAGCGCAGCCCCACCGTCAGGCCGCTGTTGAGAAACGCCCGAACCGCCTTGCCGGAGCTTATCGCCATCTCAGGCACCCGCCCCGACGAATGGTCCCGGCCAGTGACACCGCCGCGCGATCCCTCATGCCGGGCCGAAGCGCAGGGTCAGGCGACCGAAGTCGCTGTCGAGCACCAGGCTGTCGCCGGTCCCGACCGGAAGGGCGCGGCAAAGCCCCCCGGTCGCGATCCATTGCCCGGCCCGCAACGGCGCGCCATGACGCAGCGCCACCTTCATCATCGCCTGCGCGGCGCCCAGGGGATGGCCGATCACATTCGCGACGCTGCCCTCGGACCGGCTCTCGTCGGATTTGCCGAAACGCACGGCCAGGCCTTCAAGCGCCTGCGCCTCGAAGGGGCGCGGCGGGCCGATCCACAACAGCCCCGCCCCGGCGCGATCGACGACCTGGCCGGTCAGCCGGGCCTTCGCCTCCGCGTTCAGGACCGAGGCCGGAATTTCGAACCCGAGCGCCATGCGCGAGAACCGCGCCCGGCCACCCGCATCGGGCAGATCGGCCAGTTCCAGCATGACCTCGGGCTCGGCCAGCGGAGAGACCAGCCCGGTCAACGCCAGCGCGCCCGCGCCGACAAAGACCTCGCCCTCAAGCAAGGCGCCGAAGAAGGGTTCGTCGTTGCCGAACGCGGCCTGCGACCAGGGGTTGGCGCCGCCGATCTTCCAGCCCGCCACCTGTTCCGGGGCCAGGCCCGCCAGCGCCAACGCATAGGCGGTCTCAAGGCGCGCGGGCAAGGCCTCGGCCGCGATGGCGGCCACCCGCCCCTCGCGCCGCGCCGCAGCGATCTCTTGCAAAAGCCCGGCATGAGCCGAGGGCTCAGACCCAGCGACGGATGGGGCGGGATCGGCGGGGGTGCGGTTCTGCATGTCGGTCTCCGATACGCGGCGCGGCCCGCGCAAGACATCCCGCGAAACGGGACGGTTCCAACCATTCACAATTGCCGTGATCGCCGAATACGGCTATTCTCGAAACAGCACAAGAGGTGATGGCGATGGCCGTGCCGCAGGAGGGAGGACCTGCGATTTCCCCGCGTCTTGCCCGGACTCGATCATGAGGCGCAGAGCATTGACCGTGAACGATTTTGCCGGGACAATTCCAGTCAATCCCATGGGCGCCGCGGCCACGCGGCACCTCGGCGCCGCTCCCCGGCGGGCCCTCGGCTTCGGGCCCCTGACCCGGCTGACGGCGATGCTGTTCATCATCTGCCTGCCCTTCAGCACCATCGCCCAGTTCGGCCTGCTTGGAAACTTCGATTCCAACCTTTCGCTGTGGCTGTTCCTGCCGCTTATGGTAATGCTGGCCGCGCATCCGCTGCTCTATCGGACGTTTCTCGCCCGCACGCCCGAGGCGACGATCCTGCGAACCTTCCTTGTCATCATGGGGCTGGCCGCGCTTTCCACCATCTTCAACGGGATGCGGTTCGATGCCTTGGGATTCAGGGACTATGGCCTTGATCCGATAAGGAAATCGATCATAACGGCCAATGTGCCGATCCTGATCGGCCTGCTGTTCCTATGCTCGATGACCCTGGCGCGCGGGCTTTCGCAGCAGACGCTGCAACGCAGCATCCATATCGGCTTCTGGCTGACGGTCGGATATACCGCGCTGCAGGCGTTTTCGCTTTTGGTTCCCAACGCCCTTTACGGCGCGATCTGGCCCTTTCTGGAGGGTGCGAAGGACCATGAGGGCGTCGCCTATATCCAGAGGTTCCGCCGCATCAACGGCCCGACCTCGGAGCCGGCCGAACTGGTGAAGCTGATCCTCATCCTCTACCTGCCCTGGATCGTGCTGCCGATGTCGGGCAGGATTTCGCAGGCCAAGCTGGCGGCGGCGCTGCTGATCACCATCGCCTCGCAGGCGCTGACCGGATTGATCATCCTGGCCATCGTCATTCCGATCCTCTTTCTAAGCACCAATGTCCGGATGGCGACAAAGGCCTTCCTGGTTTCCGTCATCTTCGCGGGCGTCATCCTCGCCACGGCGTTCGGAGACGAAATCCTGGGCCGGATATCCGCCAGGGTCGGCAATCTCGAAGACGATCCCTCGGCCGTCATCCGTGCCACCTACAATTGGGCGGCGATCGAGATCCTGTGGGAAAATCCGATATTCGGCATTGGCTGGTCGAATGAAATCTTCCTCTATCCACCGAAGATCTCGCATATCGCCCATCTTTGGGAGGTGCAGAACAATATCGCCGAAGGCATGTCATTGACAGCCCGCAGCCTTGTCCTGAGACTGGCGATGTATATCGGGGCACCGCTTCTCATGGTGCTGATCGCGGTCATCATCTGGGGGATCCGCAGCAAGAATGCCGGGGGCGCGCCCCGAGACCGCGCCCGCACGCGCCTGACCTTTCTCATTCTGGGCGTCGGCGGGCTCGTTGACGGCGGAATCGTGACCTCTTTCTACATATGGGTCGCCGCGGCCCTGGTGCTGGGCTATCAGATGAAATGCCGCGATACCGCGCTGCGCATGCCGCCCTTGCCCTGACCCTTCATCCGTTTTCCTCGGCCGCCATTACCTCGGCGGCCGGTCATTTCCCCGAACGGCACAGTATTTCACCCATTCCACCGCCGAACATTCAACCCCGGAGACAATGAATGGCAACCCCAGGGCGTATGTCCAACCTTTCGAAGACCGCGACCAAGCTTTGCCGCGAGCTCTACTGGAAACCCCGCTTTCGTCTGGCCGAAAAACTATATGCGGCAACCGGGATAGACCTGATTTCCTTCAAGAAGCTGCAATCCCTGAGAAATGCCCATTCCGGCCAGCGCGTCATCGTCATGGGCAACGGACCCAGCCTTGGGCAGGTGCCTCTCGACAGTTTGAAAGGCTGGACGACCTTTGCCTCGAACAAGATCTTTCTGGCCTTCGAGAGCACGGATTGGCGACCGACCTATTTCACCGCCGAGGACGACCTTGTCATCATTCAGAACATCGAGCGGCTGCGCGAAAAGGTCGATCCGGCCTCGACCGTGTTGATCCCCTATATCTGCAAGGTATACCGCTCGGACATCTATGCCGATGCCTATTTCGGATACAGCTTTCGCAAGCTGATCGACCGCAAGCAGCATTTCGGAACCGATGCGATGCGGGAACTCTACAACGGCTTTTCCGTCGTCTACACCCAGATCCAGCTTGCCATGTATATGGGCGCGAAGGAAATCGCGCTGATCGGCGTCGATTTCAGCTTCAAGACCGATCAGGAAGGCCAGAACAATGGCGAATTGATCGGTGGCGGGGCGGTCAATCACTTCCTCAAGAACTACCGCAAGGTCGGAGAGCGGTGGAATCCCCCGCTCCTCGAAAAACAGGAGATCTCTTTTGCCCTGGCGGAACAGGAAACCAGCCGCCTTGGGGTAAAGGTGTGGAATTGCACGCCCGGCAGCAAGCTGGATGCCTTCGAGCGCCTGCCGCTTGAGGCGTTCATGGCGCGCGGCCGGGAAGCATGAGCGCGGGAAGAGGCATCGAGCGGGGGGCCCGCATCTGCTGGGGTCGGATGAGCGGGCGCGGGGGTTCGGATGGTTGGGGAAGGAAGGGGGCGCTGCCCCCTCGGCGCCTATGGCGCCTCTCCCCCGGGATATTTTTGCAAAGAAGAATGGGGCGGGGCGATATGGCTCGATCTGACGCGGGGGCGTAGAATGGGAGATCGAGTGGCGTTTGAAGAGGGCGGCCCGGGGAGCCGTCTGTCCGGGCGCGCGGCCATCTTGCGATCCGAGGCGGTGGGGCGCACTTCTTCCGGCGGCGTCGCGAGCGCAACAGCACATGGGGATGTGCATCGTCCGCCTCTTGATCTGCGACCGTCACGGAAGGTCATGCGCATCAACGTCGTGACGAGCGTCCTGCGCTATCCGCGAATTTCGAGCGTGCGATTGCGCAGGCCGGAGCGATAGAGACAGCGGATCATCCACAGTGGCATGCAGCGCATCGCGAATCGCGCGAAGGGATAGACAAGTCCGGGCGAAAGCAGCCGTCCCTGGTCCCGCAAGGCCGCAAGATACCAGCGCATCTCGGTCCAGCCGCGGCGAAAGTCGCGGCGCCGGGCGAAGAAATTCCCGCCGGTGCGCCATTGGAAAAGCGTCTCCGGGTGGTTCGACAGCCCGATCCCCCGGCGCGCGACCAGGATGAGCAGGGCGAGATCCTCGCACAGATAGGCGTCGGGATAGCGCAGCTTCGCCTCGCGCAGGACCGAGCGCCGGAAGCAGAAGGTGGGATGCAGGATCGGATTGGCCCGGGTCAGCATGGCACGGACCTGCCCGGCATCGGTCGGGTAGGTGCGCGGCTGAAGGGGACTGCCGTCGTCGTCGATATCGACCACCTGGCATCCGATCAAGCCAAGGGAGGGATCGGCGCGCAGCATCTCGGCCTGTTTGCGAAACCGCGACGGCAGGGAAATGTCGTCGCCATCCATGCGGAAGACCAGTTCCTCATCCTCCAGGAGGTCGATCAGCCGGTTCAACGAGCGCGCCAGGCCGATATTGCTGTCGTTGCGCAGGATGCGGTGGAACCGATGCGCATTCGCCGCCAGCCAGCTTTCATGCGTTTCGGGCAGCGGCCCGTCCACACAGAGGTAGATGCGCCGCTCGGCCGCGATATCCTGCGCCTCGATCGAGCCGATGGCCAGTTCGAAATGATGCAGCGGGTCCTTGCGATAGAGCGTCGTCATGACCGCGACCGGCTCGGTCCCCATGCAGGTCTTCTCGGTGCAGGTCTTCTCGGTGCCGGTCTTCTCCGCGCCGATCTCGCTCATGCCTTTTTCTCCAGTTCGAGAATGTGCTCGCCAAGCCGGAACGCCAGGGCGACGGCAAGCAGGGTCGGGTTCACGCAGCCGGAGGTCGGGAAGACAGCCGATCCGGCGACATGGACATTGGGGCAGTCGAACAGGGCGCCGTCGCGATCCACCACGCCGGTCTCGGGTGTGGCGCCCATGCGCGCCGTCCCGATGTGATGGCCGCCCTGGGGCACAAGATGGTCGGCGATGGCCTCGGGGTCGAAATCGAACCGGCCGATGCCGCTGCGCATCACCCGGTCGCGCAGGATCGCAAGGCTGGCGGCGATCCCCTCGATGGTGCCCTTGCCCGCCCGCCAGTCCAGCGTGATCAGCGGCATGCCGTGACGATCGAGCCTGTCCGACAGCGCGATCCGCGAGGCAGGGTCGGGATATTGCTCGGCGTTCATCTCCATCGGATAGCGGCGCTCGGGATGGCGCAGGAAGACCGAGGGCAGCTTGCGCCTCGCCAGGATCCGCTTGCCGATCCATGTCCGCGCGAAACCCGCGAGCGTCAGCGGATCGGCAAGGATGTTGCGCCCGTGCCGCAGCATGCCCCCCCTGGAACCGGCCCCTGCCCCGCCGCCCTGCTTGTCCAGCCGTTCGGCATATTCGCGCTGCGCCAGGCGCTTGGCGAAATGCATCGCCGAGAGGATCGCGTTGCGATGCGACGGATCCCAGACCGGGGGGATATTGGGGCGCCACAGGATCGAGGGCAGGCCCGCCTCGGCCCGCGTCCGTTCGCTCAGCCGCATGACCGAGCGCGCATAGACGCCATCCGAGGTCAGCCGGTAATCGAGCTTTTCATCCGACACTTCGGGGGCATAGTGCAATGTGCCGATGTCGCCGATCAGATGGGTCATGTAATGCCGCCCGACCAGATCGCGGGCGTTGCCCAGCCCCTCGGGCCTGAGCGCGCGCGAGGACAGCAAGAGGCGCGCCGTCTCGATCCCGCCGCCCGCCAGAATGACGCGCCCCGCATCCAGCCGGGCCTCGGCATCGGTAAGCGCGGCGCGCAGCGCAAGGCCGGTCGCCCGTCCGCTCGCGGCGTCCAGCGCGATCCCGGTCACGACGGTGTCGTGCAGCACGGTGATCCCGGCGGCCCGCAGTTCCGCGCCGTAGCGCGACCAGACATCGGTCGGCGGCGAGAAACGCTCGATCCGGTCGAAATCCACGCCTGCCTCGGCCTCGCCCCAGACCTGCTGCAGATCGAAGGCGGTTTCGTCGTAGAGGTTTTCGCCCGCTTCCAGGAATTCCAGCGCCGGGCCGATATGAGGGTCGACATCGCCCTTGGCGATCGGCCAGCCGATCCGGTTCCCGTTGGGCAGGAAGTCGATCTCGTCGTAATGCAGGCAGCGCCCGCCCCAGACCGTCGAGGCGCCGCCGAGCATCCTTCGGCGATACATATGCGCCTCGGGATGGCCGGGCGGCGTCTTGCGGGTGGCGGCAAGGGTCTGGGCCTCATCGGCGGGAAGATGCTTGCGCCCGCCCGCCTCGACCACCGCGATCCTCAGGCCGCTTCCCCTGAGCCTCCAGGCCAGGGCGAGGCCAACCGGACCGCTGCCGACGATGGCGATGTCGAAACGCTCCGGCGTCATTTCGAAGGGATCGGGCGTCATTTTGAAAGGATCGCAAGCGCGGTATCCAGGTTTTTCCGTCGGCTCAGGCCAAGGATCACCGAATGCACCGCCGGATCGTCCAGCGCGTCCCGCAGCGCGCGCTTAAGGGACCTGCGCATGCCGTCCTCGCGGTTCAGGACCTGCCGCAGGTAAAGCCGGATGCCGCGCGCGCGGATCTCCTGCGCCAGAGCCTCGCTTCGCACGGTTTCCCAGGCGCTGGCCGACATCTGCAGGATGTCCAGACCGTCGAGCGCCAGGGCGGCGGGCAGCGCGGCCGCGTCCTTCAGCGAAACGCCGGTGCGGTGGACCCGCCCTTCCGACTTCAGCGCCCGAAGAAACGCCCCGACCTCGGGCCGCTGCAACACCGCCGCCTCCGGGTCGTGCAGGATGAAGCCGGGCAATGCGCCAAGTCCCAGCCGCGCGCGGCTGCCATCGACATTCGCCGACAGGAACGCCGGGCTGAAATCCTGATTGTCGATCTCGGCGCGGACCTGGCGGACCGCCTCTCCCGCGCCCTTCAGCCGCATGAGCGGCCGCAGGACCGGCTTGAGAAGCCGCACCAGATCGGCCTTCCGGCCATGACGGAAACCGGCCTTGGTGACGACCTCGATCCCGCGCCCGGGATTGGCGCGCAACAGCCGCCCCAGATGCCGCTCGCTGTCGCCCTGGGCGTAGATATCGGCGGTGTCGAAAGCCCGGACGCCCGCCTCGACGGCGGCCTGCCACATCGCCCGGATTTCCCCGATCGGAACCGGATTGCCGAGGGAACCCGCGCGGCTGCATCCAATCGTCAGCTTTGAAACGCTCAATGTCTTCTACCTGTTCCGAAGGCCTTGCCCCGAAGGCGCGCGATTGCACATGCGGGCGGCAGGCTTTGATGATCGGGGCATGGCCTGGTTGCGGTCTACGGTGATGAGCGAAGAACACTTATGCGGAAAACAGCCAGCGCAAACCGTGGCCTGTCGCGGCGGAACACTTGAAATCGCCCTCACCTTTCCGCTTTCCCCGATAGCTGTCAACGGCCGAGAGGCCGCAACCGCGGACCGCTGGCGTCTTGCGAGGCGCCGGGGCCAGATTCGGGCATCTCCCGCGGGGCTACCGCACAGAGAAACAACGCATTTGCCCTAATTTGGGCCAAGTCATGGATCATCCATATCCCGCAGACGGGGCTTTCTCATGGTCGGATCAGGGACGATGCGCAACAATCGGGGCGGCAAACGGCTTGCTGTGCCCTGCCCGCCCTCCTCTCATGCGGGGCTGTCGGCGCGTGCGGTCCGCCGTTCGCGGCCGCTGGCCGCGCCCCATACCGCGAAGGAGGAAGCATGATTCCGCTTGTGGTCGACCTCGACGGCACCCTGTGCCGCAGCGACACGCTTTTCGAGGCGGTCCTGCGCCTGGTCGGCCGCCGTCCGGCGGCGCTGCCCGGGCTGGTGGCCGCCTTGTTCCGGGGGCGCCGCGCTTTCAAGGCCCATGTGGCCGACCGCCAGATCGCCGATCCCGCCACGCTGCCCTGGCGGCCCGAGGTGCTGGCGCTGATCGAATCGGCCCGCGCCGAGGGGCGCAGGGTCGAGCTGGTCTCGGCGGCGGACCAGCGCCAGGTCGAGGCCGTGGCGGCGCATCTGGGCCTGTTCGACGCGGCGATCGGCACCACGCCCCCCGCGCAGAGCCATGCCGATCCCGGCAATCTCAAGGGCCCGAACAAGGCCACCCTGCTGCGCGAACGGCATGGCGAAAAGGGCTTCGACTATGTGGGCGACAGCGCCTCCGACCTGGCGGTCTGGTCCGGGGCGCGCCGCGCGATCGTGGTGGCGCCCTCGCCCGGGCTGTTGCGCCGGATGCGGGCGGCGGGGCTGACGCCCGAGCCCCTGGGCGCGGCGAAGGGCCGCCTGAAGCCCGCGCTGCAGGCGATGCGGCCGCATCAATGGGCCAAGAACGTGCTGGTCTTCGTGCCCGCGCTTGCGGCGCATGACCCCTGGGCGCTCTTGCCCGCCCTGGCCGCCTTCGTCGCCTTCAGCATCGTCGCCTCGGGGGTCTATCTGCTTAACGATCTGCTGGACCTGGGCGCTGACCGCATCCATCCGCGCAAGAGGTTCCGGCCGCTGGCCTCGGGCGATCTGCCGATCCCGCTGGGGCTGGGGCTGGCGGCGCTGCTGTTCGCGCTTGGCATGGCCATATCGGCGGTGGCTTCCCCCGGCGACCTCCTGGGGGTGCTGGCGGTCTATGTCGTCGCCACCTCGGCCTATTCCTTCTGGCTCAAGCGCAAGATGATGATCGACATCGTCGGTCTTGCGGGGCTTTACACCCTGCGGATCTGGGCCGGCGCGGTCGCCACCGGGATCGAGCTGTCGAACTGGCTTTTGGTGTTTTCGATGTTCTTCTTCTTCTCGCTTGCCGCGATGAAGCGGCAGGCCGAGCTTGCCGATGCCGACCGCAACAGCCGCGATGCGGCGGCAAGCGGGCGCAACCTGCATGTCGACGACCTGGCGACGATCCGGTCGATGTCGATCGCCTCGGGGCAGATCGCGGTGCTGGTCTTCGGCCTTTACGCGATGGATCCGATGGTGCGCGCGCTTTATTCCGCGCCGGACCTGCTGCTTCTGGTCTGCCCGCTGCTGTTCTTCTGGATCGGGCGGCTGCAGGTGCTGACCCAACGCGGCTTCATGGCCGACGACCCGCTGGTCTTCGTCATGCGCGACCGGGTCAGCCTTCTGGTGCTGGGGCTGATCGTGCTCTTGATCCTCGCGACCGGGTTCTGACCATGCAGACGCTGTATATCTGCCTTGCGGCGCTGGCCAATGTGGTGCTGAACCTCAGCCTCAAGGGGCTGGTCGGCCAGAACGGCGGCGCCGGGATATGGGAGCGGATGCTCGCCGCCCCGCTGTCGCCCTGGTTCTGGCTGGCCGGGGCAAGCGGGGTCGCGCTGATCTCGTGCTTCATGCTCGCGATCCGCGAGGGCTCGGTGGCGGTGACCTATATCGGGGTGACCTCGCTGGCGATGATCGGCCTGACCCTTTCGGCGGCCATTCTGCATCACGACATTCCGGGCATGGCCCGGCTGCTAGGCCTCGGCTTGATCTTGGCGGGACTTTCGTTGACGCTTCTTGGATAGACCAGCAGAGAACCGCCATGCCCTATCGCAGACTGCTCTCCGCCGCGAACCGCCCGCCCGAGCCGCGGCTGGTCCTGGACATCGCGCTCGCGCTGCTCATCGCGCTTCTGACGACGGCGGCCTCTCTGGCACTGGGCACCCGGATCGCGCCGATCCTTTACCAGGAGGTCGACCTCTATTTCGGCGCCGACATCAACCGGGTCTATGATTACATGACCGGGGGCGAGCGGTTCGCACAGTTCCGCTCCACCGTGCATCCGGTCTTCACCTTCCTGTTCTTTCCCCCCACCCGCAGCTTCATGGGCCTGGGCGCGGCCCCCGAGCAGGCGGCCCAGATCATCGTGGCGCTTGGCGCCGGGACGACGGCCGCGATCCTTTACGCCATCGGGCGCCTGACCGGGCTGCATCGCGCCGATGCCGCCCTGCTTTGCGCGCTGTTCCTGGGCTCGGCCGGTTTCATCTTCTGGTGGACGGTGCCCGAGACCTTCTCTTTCGGGGGGATGAGCGTGGCGCTCGCCTTCATGGTCACGCTGCTGCCCGCGGCAAGCCTGCTGGTCTGGGTGCTGACCGGGGCGCTGGCGCTGTCGATCACCACGACGAACTGGGCCGCGCCCCTGCTGGGCAGCCTGCTCCGGCTGGACCGGCGCCAGGTGATCCGCGCCGCCGCGATCGCCTTCGGCATCGTCATCGTGCTTTCGGTCTGGCAGCGCGCCTATCTGCCCACCGCGCGGTTCTTCTTCCTGCCCGGCGCCTTCGCGGAAGAGCTTGTCTTCGTGCCGCTGGTCAGCGAGACCGCATGGCCGGTCGGCCTTGTCGAACGCCTGGGCAGTTTCTGGCTGGCGCCCTGGATGGTGCCCCGCACGATCCTGACCGAGACCGAAGGGATCCGGCCGGTGAACTTCTCTTATCCGGTGCTTGGCTGGCTGGCGCTGGCGGGCATCGCCGCCGTTCTGGTCTCGGCCGCCGAGGCGCTGCGGCGCCGCCCCGATCTGCGGCCCCTCGCGCTGGTCCCGGCCCTGTTCCTGGGCTTTCAATTCGCGCTGCACATGGTCTATGGCGACGAGCCCTTCCTTTATGCCGCCCATTTCATGCCCGCACTCTTGTGCCTTGCCGCCTTCGGCTTTCTCGGGCGGCTGGCCTGGCTGTGCCGCATCGGCGCGGGCGGCTTCGTCCTGCTGGGCGGGGCGGGCAACCTGACCACCTTCCTCGCGGTGCAGGAAAGCCTCAGGACGCTGCCGCTTCCCTGAGCGCGCAGGGGCCGCTCGGGCGGCGATCCCGGCGCCGCGGCGCGGGACCGGCCGAGATCGCCTCAGGCGAAATCGGCCCGCAGCCGCCGCAATCCCGTCGCAAGCACCGTGACATCGATGCCGACGCCGACGAACGTCGCGCCGCAGGCCTTGGCCCCGGCGATCATTTCGGGCGCGGTGGTCAGGATCCCGGGGATCCGCCCCGCCGCGCGGATGCGGCGCAGCGCATCGAAGACCGCCTCTTGCACGGCGGGCTCCTGAGGTCGGCCGATATGGCCCATGTCGGCCGCCAGATCCGAAGGGCCGATGAAGACGCCGTCCACCCCCTCCACCGCCAGGATCTCGTCCAGCGCGGCCAGCCCGGCGCGGCTTTCGACCTGAAGAAGCAGGCAGATCTCATCCCCGGCGGTGGTCAGATAATCCGGCACCAGCGCAAAGCGCGAGGCGCGGGCCAGCGCCGATCCGACGCCCCGGAAGCCATGCGGCGGATAGCGGGTGGCGCGCACCAGATGCGCGGCCTGTTCGGCGCTTTCCACCATCGGCACCAGCAGGGTCTGCGCGCCGATATCCAGCGCCTGCTTGATCTTGACCGGATCCCCGTCCGGCAGCCGCACCACCGGGGCCGAGCCGCCGCCCTCGATCACCGACAGTTGGGCGAGGATGCTGCGCAGATCGTTCGGCGCATGTTCGCCGTCGATCAGCAGCCAGTCGAACCCGGCGGTGGCGGCGATCTGGGCGGCATAGGGATCGGCAAGGCCGAGCCAGATGCCGTGCTGGACCTCGCCCGCCAGCAGGCGTTTCTTCAGCATATTGGTGGGGGCAGGCATGGCGGCACCTCAGAAATCGATGGAAACCTGTCCGAAAGGTCCGAAATCGGCGTCGAAACGGCTGCCCGGAGGGGCCTCGATCGCCCGGATGAAACTGCCCGAAAGCAGGATCTGGCCCGGCTCGATGCCCAGCCCGTATTGCGCGAGCCGCCGCACCAGCCAGATGATGCCGGTGACCGGATCGTTCAGCACGCCCGCGCCAAGGCCGGTCTCCTCGACCACGCCGTCGCGGGTGACGATGGCGCCGATCCAGCGCAGGTCGAAAGCCCCGGGCGCGTGGCGCGCATGGCCCAGCACCAGCCCGGCATTCGCGGCATTGTCGCTGATCGTATCGGTGATCACCCGCGCCTGCCCGGTCTCGGGACAGCGCCGCAGGATGCGGGTGTCGAGGATCTCAAGGCTCGGGCTGACATAATCGGTGGCGGCCAGGACCTCGTCGCGCGTGACCCCGGCGCCTTGCAGCCCGGCCTTCATCACGAAGGCGATCTCGGCCTCGACCCGGGGCTGGATGAAGCGGTCCGGCGGGATCTTCGAGCCGTCGGGGAACAGCATGTCGTCCAGAAGCACGCCGGAATCCGGGGTGTCGATGTTGAGCGAGGCCTGCATGGCCCGGCTGGTCAGCCCGATCTTCCAGCCGATGACGCGGGCGCCGCCCGCCCGTTTGCGCGCGACAAGCGCGGCCTGCACCGCATAGGCGTCGTCCAGCGTCATGCCGGGATGTTCCTGCGACAGCAGGCCGATCTGCCGACGGGTCGCATCGGCCTTGAACAGCGCCTCGGCGGCGGCGGAAACCTGATCGGGGGTCATTCGTCGGCCACGCTGTTGCGAAGGGTGCCGATGCCATCGGCCTCGACCTCGACCACGTCGCCCGGCCGCAGCCAGATCGGCGGATCGAAGCGCGCGCCCGCGCCGGTGGGGGTGCCGGTGACGATGATGTCGCCGGGGACCAGCGTGGTGAAGGTCGAGATATAGGCGATCTGCCGCGCCACCGGGAACAGCATCCGGCCGGTGCGGTCCTGCTGGCGGATCTCGCCGTTGACGCGGGTGCAGAGCGCGACGTCGACGATCTGCGACGGGTCGCGATAGGGCACGAGCCAGGGGCCTATGGCGCCCGAGCCATCCCAGTTCTTGCCCTGGGTCACGTTGAATTTGGCATGACGCACCCAATCGCGGATCGTGCCTTCGTTGCACAGGGTCAGCGCGGCGATATGCGAAAGCGCCTCCCCCTCGGGGATGCGGCGCCCGCCCCGGCCGATGACCACGGCGATCTCGCCCTCGTAATCGAGTTGCGGGCTTTCCGGCGGACGGATCAGCGGCCGGTCGTGGCCGGTGAAGCTGCGCGCGAAACGCGGGAACAGCGACATGTTCGGCGGCGCCGCCTGGCCGTCCTTGTATTCGGCATTGCGGTCGGGAAAATTCACCCCGACGCAGATGATCTTTTCGGGATCGGGCAGCGGCGGATCGAGGACGAAGCCGCCCTCGGCATGGCTGACCGCCCGGCCCTCGGCCGCGGCCAGGACCTTGTCGATGGCCCCCGCCTCGATCACGTTGCGCAGGGTCTTCCACTGCGGAAAATCCCGCGACAGCGCGACGACGCCCGTTGGGGCGGAGCCACCGGCGGCACTGACGCCCCAGTGCTGCGTGCCATCGGCGGTGAAGGTGACAAGGTTCATCGACTCGCTCCAGGGCAGATAGATTTCGGTTCACGGCACACCCCGGTGCGCCCGCCGACCGCCGATCCCGCGCAAGGCCGGGCCGGGCCGCGGGGCTTCGGCGGAGGGCCCTTGGGGTCAGGCGCCAAGGCGCTGGATCTTGTGATCGCCCAGTGCAAAGGCGGTATTCTTGGTCTCCATGTAGAAATCGAAGGACCAGTCGCCGCCGTCGCGGCCGATGCCGCTGGCCTTGACCCCGCCGAAAGGTGTGGGCAGGTGGCGGACATTCTCGGAATTCACCCAGATCATCCCGGCCTCCAGCCCGTCCGAGAACCGCAGCGCGCGCCCCAGGTCGTTGGTCCAGAGATAGCCCGCCAGCCCATAGGCCACGTCATTGGCGATGCGCAGGGCCTCGGCCTCGTCCCGAAAGCGGATCGAGGTCAGGAAGGGGCCGAAGACCTCTTCCTGCGCGATGCGCATGGTGCTGTCGGCATCGGTGAAAAGCACGGGCTCGACGAACCAGCCGCAATCCCCGACCCGGTTCCCGCCGACCGCGAGCCTGGCCCCGTCCGCCTGCCCGATCTCGACATAGGAGGCAACCTTGTCGAAATGGGTGCGGTGGATCAGCGGCCCGATCTCGGTCGCGGGGTCGATCGGATGGCCGACCTTCAGCGCCCGGACCCGGGCGGCGAGCCTTTCGTGGAACGCCTCGGCGATGCTGTCCTGCACCAAGAGCCGCGAGGACGAGGTGCAACGCTCGCCGTTCAGCGAATAGATCATGAAGACCACCGCATCCAGCGCGCGGTCCAGGTCGGCATCCTCGAACACCACGACCGGATTCTTGCCGCCCAGTTCGAAATGCACGCGCTTGAGCGTGTCGGCCCCCTGTTTCATGATCATGCTGCCGGTGCGGCTTTCGCCAACGAAGGCGATGGCCCTGATGTCGGGATGTTCGGTCAGGGCCTTGCCCGCCTCCTCGCCCAGGCCGTTGACAAGGTTCAGGACGCCCGGCGGCAGACCGGCCTCGTGGCAGATCTCGGCCAGGATCCGCGCCGTCAGCGGGCTGAACTCGGCCGGCTTGTGGACCACGGTGCAGCCCGCGGCGAGCGCCGGGGCGATCTTCCAGGTCGAAAGCATGAAAGGCGTGTTCCAGGGGGTGATGACCCCGACCGGCCCGATCGGCTTTCGCGTCGTGACATTCAGGTGGTCCCTGGAATGCAGGCTCTGACCGTCGCGCGCGCCCGGGGCCAGATCGGCGAAGAAGCGGAAATTCTCGGCCCCCCGCAGCGCGGCCTTCGACATGAAGCGCCAGGCCTGCCCGGTGTCCCAGCATTCGCAAAGCGCGATCTCCTCGGCCCGCGCCTCGATCAGATCGGCGATGCGGTGCAAAATGGCCTTGCGCTTGTCGCCGGGCATCGCGGCCCAGGCCGGAAAGGCGGCTTTCGCGGCGGCGGCGGCGGCGTCGATATCGGCGGATGTGCCGCGCGCCACCCGCGCGATGAGGCTTTCATCCACCGGCGAGCGGGTCTCGAACCAGTCGGAAGCGGCCCGGTCCTCGCCGCCGATCAGATTCGCGATGCCCGCCGCGCGGTAGCGGGCCAGATGGCCGCCGAGCTTGGCGATTTGGCTTTCGAGATCGGTCATTCTTTCTCTCCCGGCAGATAGCGGCGGATGGAGGATGTCTTGGGCGAGAGCGCGGGGTCGATGTCGCGCATCTCGAAGCTGAGCATGAAGGACGAGCCTTCCAGCACCGAAGCGCAGAAGGCCTCGGCGGCGGCGAAGATCGCGGCGGTCGCGGCCTTGCGAGCCTCAAGGCTGCGGCCGCCGCGCAGCCGCAACGAGATGTCCAGGAAGGCATGCCCCGGATCGCCATCCGCGATCACCACATGGTCGCAGGCGATGGCGCGCACCCTGATCCCGGCCAGCGGCAGGATCCCGGTCGCGACCGCCGCATCGCGCAGCGCCAGACACAGGCCCGCGATGTCCAGCCGCGCTTCGAGATTGCGCGAATAGTCGATCTGGATATGTGGCATACCCCCCCCGAGTTGCTTCATATGTTAATTATATTGCCGCCCGTTGTCAATCTGCGCCGGTTCGCAGGCGGGGCGAATTCTTCCCGAAATGCATGGTGTTCAACTGGTTGCTTAACGTGTTAAGGCGTGGCTCCCGCGACCGCCGAACCGCTTGCGACGAAGCCCTCAAAACCCGAGCCCTCAAAGCCCCGGAGACCCGCCATTCCATGATTCCGCGCGACCAGACGAAATCCGCCGCACCGGATGTTGCGGGGCCCGATGGCCTGGCAAGCACCCGCAACACCCTGCCGATCGCCCTTCTGCGTGCGCGCGAGGCGCTGATGGAGCGGCTGCGCCCGGTTCTGCATGTCCACGACATCACCGAGCAGCAATGGCGCGTCGTCCGCATCCTGCGCGAGGAAAGGGCGCTGGACGCCTCGACGCTGGCGGAACATGCCTGCATCCTCGCCCCCTCGCTGACCCGGATCCTCAAGACGCTGGAGGCGCGCGGGATCGTGGCGATGGAAAAGGACGACAGCGACGGACGGCGGCGGGTGGTTTCGCTGACCGAGGCCGGGCATCGGCTGATCGCCGAGGTCAGCCCGCAGGTGCGCCGGATCAACAGCGGCATCGAAGAGGCGCTCGGGCGCGAGTTGATGGACGACCTGCTGGGCAAGCTCGACCGCCTGCTCGACCGCCTGGACGAGGATCGGGCCTGAGCGACGACCGGGCCCGAAACCGGGCGCCCGAAGCCGCAAGCGGCAGGGGGCACACGGCTTCCCCGCCGCTCCGGGGCGCGCGCCCGCAGGCTCAATCGACCCAGCGTGTCAGGCGGCGCTCGACATGGCTGACGCCCTGGTTGATCACGACCGCGACGATCATGATGAAGACCGACAGCGCCCAGACCGAGGTGAAATCGAACTGCTTGCCATAGCGCGCCGCCTGGCCGCCGATGCCCACCAGCGCGATGAACATCTCGCCGTTGACCATGCCCTTGACCGCGCGCCCGACGCCCATGCGGATCCCGGCGATGATCAACGGGAAGGCATCCGGCAGCACGATGCGGAACAGCGCCGTGGGCCGGTTCGCGCCATAGGATGCCGCCATCTCAAGCAGCGGCCGGTCCACGTTGCGCACGGCGGCGGCGGTGTTGATGACGATGATGAACATCGCATAGATCACCACCACGCTGATCCGCGTGGCATCCGACAGCCCGAAGATCGCGAACAGGATCGGCGCGAAGATCAGCCCCGGCGTCACCAGGAAGGTGTTCACATAGATGTCGAGCGCGGTGTTCACCCAGCTCGACAGCCCCATAAGGATGCCGATCACCAGCCCCAGCACCAAGGCGATGAGGAATCCGGTCGCCAGCACCGTCAAGCTCGACACCAGATGCGGCCCCAGCGTGCCGTTGACCAGCAATTCCCACAGCCGCGCGCAGACGCTTGAGAACGGCGGCAGCCAGATATGGCCCAGAAGCCGCCCGGCGATCTCCCAGACCAGCATGATGATGGCGATACCGCTCCAGTCCGAAACGAAATCGCGCAGCCAGCGTTCGACGCGGCCCGGGCCGGGCAAGGCGATGGGTTGTCGTTGCGATGCCGTGTTCATGCCGCGCTCATCTCATGCATCTGCTTCAGCCGGTTCCACAGATATTCCTTGAGTTCGACGAACTGGGGCAGGCGCTCGACCTCCTCGGGATTACGCGGGCGCTCGAAGCCGATGTCGATCACCTCCTCGATGCGGCCGGGGCGGTTCGACATCAGCACGACGCGATCCGCCAGAAGGATCGCCTCCTCCATGTCATGGGTGACGAAGACCACGCTGCGCTGGTCCTGCTGCCAGATGCGCAGAAGCTCTTCCTGCATGTAGCGCCGGGTCTGCTGATCCAGCGCGCCGAAGGGCTCGTCCATCAGCATGATCGGGGTCGAGACCACCAGCGCGCGCGCAAGGCCCACGCGCTGCTGCATGCCGCCCGAAAGCTGCTTGGGATACTTGTCCTCGAAGCCCTTCAGGCCGACCTGCGCGATCGCGTCCCGGGCCTTCGCCAGCCGCTCTTCCTTGCCGACGCCGCGCATCTCAAGCCCGAAGGCCACGTTTTGCAGCACGCTCGCCCAGGGCATCAGCGCGAAATTCTGGAAGACGATGGCGCAATCCAGGTTCGGCCCCCGCACCTGCCTGCCATTGACCAGCACCCGCCCCGATGTGGGCGTGACCAGCCCGCCGATGGCGCGCATCAGCGTGGTCTTGCCGCAGCCCGAGGGGCCGAGAAGGGTGACGAATTCGTTCCGGCGGATTTCCAGATTGACGTTCGACAGCGCGAGCGTGCCGCCCTGCGCCCCGGCCCCGCCCTGGGCGCCGTAGGCATGGGACATGTCCTTGATCTGGATGATCGCCGAGGTATCTGCGGATGCGACTGAAGACATGGAACTCACTTCCATCTGATGAGGTGGCGTTCGACCGCCTGCATCGCGACGGCCAGCAGCACGGCCTCCATCACGACGACGATGGTGGTTGCGTAGAGAAGCGCGGCCTTGAAATCCCCGCGATAATCCAGAAGCAGCGCGCCGATCCCGACCGGCAGCATGATCAGTTCGACGATGACCATGCCCGCGAAGGCGCGACTCAGCCCGATGCGCAGCCCCGCGAAGACCGCCGGGATCGCGCCCGGGATCAGGATGCGGAACCAGACCTCGCGCTCGGACGCGCCGAAGCTGCGCGCCATCTCGACCAGGCTCTGGTCGACGCGGCGGGTGCCCGCGCGGACGTTCGTCGTGATGAACACCCATGAAAACAGCACGATGATGACGACCTTCGGCGTCATGCCCATGCCAAGCGCCACCAGGACCACCGGGATCAGCGGCGCCACCGGCAGCGCCAGCGCCAGCGCGGTGATCGGGTTCAGCATCCGGTCGATCACCTTCCACCGCGCCATGGCAAGGCCAAGCGGGACCGAGATGACGACCGAGATGGCATAGCCGATGATCAGCGGCACATTGCTGACCCAAAGCGCGGGCCAGGCTTCTCCGGTGACGAACATCGTCTCGAACAGGGCCTTCATCGTATCGGTGAAGGTCGGGATCAGGATCGAATTCGCCGCCACCGCGCCCCATTGCCAAAGTGCGGCGAGGATCACGAAGGCGACGATGCGCGCCAGGGCGGCCTGCCCCCCGGTCATGGGGCGCCGCAGCTCCAGAACCTGCCGCACGGAGGCGGCAGATCCTGCATGTCCGGGAAGGGCGGTCATGGCTCAGTTGCCGTCGGCGAAGGTGAAATTCGCCACCTGATCCACGGCCAGGCCGCCGACGGGGATGCGCTCGGCCTCTTCATAGAAGCGCAGCGTCGCCTCGACGCTTTCGACCGTCAATTCCTCGCCGATCGGGAACATCTCGGTTTCGGCGAAATAGCTGTAGACCGCCTCGATGCTGTCGATGTCCATCTCCGGCAGATGCTCGGCGGCCCGCGCCGAATAGGCGATCGGGTCGGCGTAGATCGCCTGGAACTGCAGCCGAAGCTCGGCCAGGAAGGCCTCCAGAAGCGCGCGGTCCGCATCGACGCGGCTCGCGCTGGCGACGACGGCGCCGGTCAGAAGCTCGCGCTGGCTTTCGACCAGCATGGCCAGCACGCGGGCGCGGTCATCGGCACCGCGGGTGATCGCCATCCAGTCCTCAAGCCGCACCAGCGTCCCGTTGATCTGGCCGTTGAGCAGCGCCGCCACGCGGTTGGCCGAGCCCGAGAGCACGATGAAATTCGGCGCGGCCTCGGGGCAGGTCTCCTTCAGCCAGGCCATCAGATGCGACGTCGTGGACGAGCCGGTGCTGTGATAGGCCACTGTGCGGCCGTGAAGGTCCGAGCATTGCTCGACATCGGGGGAAGAGATGATCAGGTAGTCGTTCTGGTTGTTCTTGGCCAGCATCTGCAGATCGGCCCCGGCCAGGTCGGCGGCGAACAGCGTCGCGGGCCCCATGACCGCGATCTGCACCTGACCGTTGAGCAGCGCCTGGGTCAGGATGTCGGGCGAATCGAATTCGATCACCTCGGTGGTCATGCCCTGCTCCTGCAGCGATTCAAGCGCAAGGATCGCGGGAACCCCGGTCGGCCCGGCGCCGCCCGCAAAGGCCAGAACCACGTTCTGCGCAATGGCGGATGTGCCCGCGCCAAGGGCGACGGCAAGCGGAATGGCCAGCGCGGCCATGCGGTGAGTAAGACGCATCATATCCTCCCAGATCACATGTATGAAATGGCGCCTTTCCCGGCTTCGAGCCGTTCGTTCCCCCAACGCCATTCATTAACATGTTAATATTAAGCTGGCGGCCTTGTCAATCTATGTCGATGAGGGATTTGAGGGGCGCCGCCCCTGCGCCGGGGCGGGTATCGGGGCCTTGAGGCCAGAGCAGGGACGGTGCGGCATGCGAACCGGCGCCAGTGACCGGGCATCCGGGGCGGCAGGGCCTTTCCGCAGGTCAGAAAAGCCCTCCGGGATGCGATGAATAAAAGACATATCAATATGATGGCGTCATACCGCCCGCCCCTGCGGGCCGCGCCGCTGGATGGGGTGCAGGGAAAGGCACTCCGACCCGCGCCAGCCCGGGCCAAGACTTCGGGGCGCCAGACCCGATCTCCGCCCGGGCGGGATCGCGGCGGGATCAAAGCGGCGCCGCCAGGCGAGCCGACCGCGCGGGACCGCCGCCCGGCCGGGCTCAGCCCGCCGCCCGCGCCGCCCCCGGATCGGGCCGCGCCTCCACCCCGGGCTCCGGCCCCAGATCAATGCGGCGGGTGATGCCGAGCGCCTCGGGCGGGCGATGCGCGACGCAGATCACCGCCGCCTGCGGCAGTTCGCGCCGCAGGAGCGCCAGCATCTCCTGTTCCGCCGCCGGGTCGAGCGCCGAGGTCGCCTCGTCCAGAAGCAGCACATCGGGCCGCGCCAGCAGCACCCGCGCGATGGCGATGCGCTGCGCCTGGCCCTGCGACAGCCCCGCCGTGGAAAGCGGCCCGGCCACGTCCAGCATTGCGATCCTGTCGGACAGCCCCACCCGCGCCAGCGCCGCCGCCAGGGCGGATCTGTCAGTTCCGGCGGGATCCTCGGGCCAGGTCAGGCTGGCCGCCAGCCCCTCGGGGCTGAGATAGCCGCCCTGCGGCACGAACAGCCAACGCCCGCCGGGGGCGGCGATCCGGCCCCGACCATAGGGCCACAGCCCCGAGATCGCCGCCAGAAGCGTCGATTTCCCCTGGCCCGAGGGGCCGGAGATCCAGATCCTGTCGCCCGGGCGCATGATGAAATCCGGCACCGGATCCAACGCGCCGCCACTGGGGGCGTGAAGCCGCACACCCTCCAGCCGCAGCAGCCCGTCCGGCGCCGCCCGCCGCTCCAGCGCGCGCGGCGCATCGGGCATCGGCGCGGGACCTGCGGCGGCGCGGAACAACCCATCCAGCCGGTCGGTCACGGCGACGAAGGCCGAAAGGTCGCGATAGCCGAAGATGAACCACGAAAGCGTCTGCGTCACCTGGCCGAAGGCCCCGGCAAGCTGCATCATGCCCCCCAGCGTCACCGCCCCGCCGAAATAGGCCGGAGTCGAGACGAAGGTGGGAATGCGCAGGATGGTCTGCTGGTAGGGCCGGGTGAACAGGCCAAGCACCAGCGTCTGGTTGTTCAGCGAACGCCAGTTCACCCGCACCGCGTCGAACAGCGCGGCGAAACGCCGCCGCTCGGCCCCCTCGGCGCCCGCCCGGGCGATCTGGTCGGCGTTCTCGCGCAACTGGATCAGGGCGTGACGGAAATCCGCCTCGCGCTTTTCCTGCGCGAAGAGACGCGATTTCAGCCTCTTGCCCAGAAGATGGGTCAGGCCCGAACAGATGGCGACATAAAGGAAGGCCGCCCAGAAGATATAGCGCGGGATGGTGATCTCGGCCCCCCAGAGCGTGAAGCTCAGCGCGAAGGAGGACAGCGACCAAAGCAGCGCGACATAGGAAAACAGTGCCACCGCCGAGGAGATCAGGTCCAGCGTCTCGTGAATCAGCCCCTTGACGAAAGCGTCGCAATCCTGCGCCACGCGCTGGTCGGGGTTGTCGACCGGATAGGGCGTATAGCCCGCGCGCAGATGCCAATAGGCGCGGCGGTCCACCCACAGATCCAGCGCGCGTTCGGTCAACTGGCGCCGCCACAGCATCTGAAGATCCAGGCGCAGCCATTGCCCGGCCAGATAAGAGCCCGCCGAAACCGCGATCAGGCCGAAGAAGATGGCGATCTGGCGCGCCGCCTCGGCCCCGTCCATGTTCTCAAGCGCGTCGTAAAACGCCTTGTTCCAGGCGATCAGTTGCAGCGAGAACCAGACGCCGACGAAACTGAGCCCCAGGATCACGACGTAAAGCAGCAGGCCGCGCCATCCGGCGCGACCTGAAACGGCGACAAGCGAAAGCCGCCAGATCCGGGCAAGGATCACCCGCACCCTCAGAACCTGTAGTCGAGCGTCAGCGCGAAACTGCGCCCGACCCCGGTGAACAGTTCGGGCGGGACGGTGTTGGTGGTGGCCGACGTCGCCGCCAGCGCCGAATTGGCCGCGCCCATCTCATAGTATTTCTTGTCGAGCACGTTGTTCACGGTCAGGTTCAGCACCGCGTTTTCGGTGAACCCCCAGGAGGCGCCCAGATCGACCAGCCCATAGCCGGGCGGGGCGAAGGTGGTGGCGCTGGTGGCCTTGACCGAACCCGCGAAGGTCGCATTGGCGTTGAGCGTCAGATCCTCGATCCCCGGCACATCGTAGCGCAGGCCAAGCACCGCGGTCAGCGGCGGCACCAGATGCTGGGTCGCGTCCGAGGTGGGGGTGGCCTTCGCCTCGCCGTCCATCCAGGCCAGCGAGCCCGTGAGCCGCAGATCGTCGCTCACGTCCCAGCCCGCCTCGACCTCGACGCCCCAGGTCTTCACCTGCGAGATGTTGCGATACGAGATGTCGTTGGTGCCGGGCACGAACCAGAAGCTCTGGATGAAGTTGTCGTATTCGGCCTGGAAGAGGTTCACCGCCCAGAAGCCGGTGTCATATTCGGCGCGCAGGCCAAACTCGATGCTCTGCACCTCTTCGGGCACCAGCCATGGCGCGGGCACCAGATCGAACGAGCCCGAGGTCGACGAGGTGAAAAGCTGCTGGAACGTCGGCATCTTGAAGCCTTCGCCGTAATGCGCCCAGACCGAATAGGTGTCATTGAAGTGCCAGGTCGCCCCGAACGAGGCCAGAAGCTGTTCCTTCTTGCGCTCTTCGGTGGGGTTGTCGGGATGGGGCACCACGGCCGAGTTCAGCGTGGGGTCCATCCGGTAGGTGGCATAGCGCAGGCCCGGCGTCAGCTCCAGCTTGCCGCCCAGCAGGGTGATCTGGTCCTGGACGTAGATATCGGCGCGCTGCGTGGTGCCGTCGGTGAAGTTCCAGCTCGACGGCACGATCCAGACATCGGTGCCCGCCGTGATGTTGATCGAGCGGCGCGAGCGGTCGTATTCGGTCTTGGTGCGGTCGCCGTCGAAGCCGAAGGTCAGCACATGGTCGGCCGATCCGGTGGTGAAGCGCTTGGTGGCGCGCAGGTCGAGTTCGAGGAAATCCTCGGAATAGCTGGTATAGTCGTGGGTGTTGAGGATCTCGCCCGCCGCGTTGCGCTGCACGCTCAACGCATGCTGGTCATAGCCCGAGGGCGAGAAGGAGAGGATCGCCGAAACCTCGTCGATCGGCCCTTCCAGATCGGCGGTATATTCCACCGCATAGCGCGAGCGCCAGATGTCGCGGGTGCGCGGATTGGCGATGTTGTAGCTGGTGCCGCTCGGCCCCAGGCTGAGGGTGCTTTCGATCTCGGACAGCCGGTCGAGCCGGTCGAAGCTGAATTTGAGCTGCTGGCTGTCGTCGATGTCCCAGACCAGCTTGACGAGCGTGCGGTCCGAGGTGCGGTCGAGCGGGTTGAACTCGCCACACGAGACCGAGCCGTAAAGCACGGGGCGCGCGCAGGGCCAGGCGCCGCCGGTCGGATCGGCGTTGGACAGTTCCATCTCGTGATCGACGGTGCGCGAGCGGGCGACCAGGATCGCCCAGTCGGGCGAGAACCTTTGCGCGAAGGAAACCGCCAGATTGGTCGAATCCGTCACCGAACCGTAGCCAAGCGTGACCTGGCCCGCGCGGTCGCGGCCCTGCAGCAGATCCTCGGGGTCGATGGTTTCCAGCGCCAGCACGCCGCCAAGCGCATCCGCCCCCCACAGGACCGAGGCCGGGCCGCGCACCACATCGACCTGCTTGGTGAAGTTCCAGTCGAAATAGTCGCGCGATCCGTCGATGATCCGCTCGGGCACGCGGCCGCCGTCGACCAGCATCTGCACCCGGTTGCCCGAGACGCCGCGGATCTCGACCCCGGCCTGACCGCCGAAGGGATCGGCGCCGGACACCTGGCGCACCGCCGAGACGCCGGGAATGTGGCGCAGCACGTCCTCCAGCGACTGGACGTTCTTTTCCTTCAACTCCTCTTCGTCGACCACCGAGATATGGCCCTGCACATCGGTCAGGGCGCGGCCGACCCGGTCGGCGAAGATGGTGATGCGGCCAAGGAAGGTCGGCGCGGTCTCTTGCGCCATGGCGGGCAGGACGGGGCCGAGACCGAGACAGGCAGCGGTCGCGAGCAAAAGCGCACGCCGCTTGGAATGCAAGCGCATGGGAAATCTCTCCAGCTTGTGGTTGGGGGGACGCTGGCAGGCTCTGCTGGCACCTGAGGATGTCGGAGGGGGTTCAGGCCGGTCGCGCGGCCGGGCTGAGCGGGGCCGCGCGGACATCAAATCCGACAAGTTCACCCATCATTCCCGACAATAACTGTCAAGAAGATGTGACGGCCCGACCGCCTCAGCCTTCTTCGCCGTGGCCGGACTGTGACCAAAATGCCGTGACGTTCATCTCGGCCTTGGCGAAGCCGCGTTCCTCGCGCAGCCAGCGGCGGGCGGCATCGGCCTCTTCGCGCTCGGCCCCGAACCAGATCCAGCGGTCTGCCTCGGGCAGGTCCACCGCCTTCAGCGCCAGGGCCAGCACGCCCGGCGCCCGGGTGATCCAGTCGAGCCGGACCCCCGGCGGATGGCGCAGTTCCTGCCGGTCGGCCAGATCGGCGCAGGCGATCACCGCGACACCGCGCGCGGTTTCGGGCAGGCTTGCCAGATAGAGCGCGATGGCCGGGATCGCGGTCTCGTCGCCGAAAAAGCCCAGCCAGCCGGGCAGGTCGCTGCGGCGGGTGGTCGGGCCCAAGAGGCCGATCCGGTCGCCGGGCCGCGCCCGCCCGGTCCAGGCGCTGACCCGCCCGCCGTCATGGATATAGACGTCGAAATCCATCCAGCCCGCCCGGGCGTCGATCTCGCGCACGGTATAGACCGGGCGGTGCAGCGCGGCCTCGCCCTCGGGCCAGCGGGTGCGGCCCGAAGGGTCGATCACCGGCCATTCGACGACCGAGCCGCCCTGCGCCCGCCCCGGCGCCTGCGCCGAGATCACCAGCCGGAAATGCAGCCCGTCCCCTGCATAGCGCGCCACATCGTCGAAGCGCAGGCGCACGCGGCGGAAATTCGGGCTGATCTGGCGGATATGCTCGACGGCGGCGATGGACAGGTTGGGCGGCAGGGCGCCCGCATCCACCCGTTCCCATTCAAGGCGCGGCACCGGATCGAGTTGGTCCAGACGGTTCATCACCACCTGTTGCAGCATGTAGAGGCGGCGCTCGTTCTCGGCCTCCAGCACCAGTTCCAGCCCGCTGCCCATCGGCATGACCCCGATCCGCCCGCCCGAAAGCGGCAGCGAAAGCTCCTCGCCCCGGGTCTCGACCTCAAGGTCCAGAAGCTTTGCGAATTCGGTGAAGCTCGGCAGCAGGGCCGCCGGGGTGGTGTCGTGGATCTGTGCGTGAATCGTCTGCATGGCCGTGCCGCTCCTGTTCGCCCTGGGCGTGCGAAGGCTGGCGCAAGGGGCTGGCACTGGTATCGTGATTAGCGCGGCCCGCGGGGTTTGGGAAGGGGGGTGCGGATGCGCTCAGAGGTCGCGGTAGCGATGGCGGTGGCCCTTCGGATCGGTGACGATCCAGTCGCCCGGGCCGAGGCCGTCATGGCCCAGGGGCTCCAGGTAATCGGCATTGACCGGCACCTTGCCATGGCCGCCGGGGATATCCAGCACATAGGTCGGCAGCGCCGTCCCCGAGATGCGACCGCGCAGCGCGGCGAAGATGCGCCGCCCCTCGGCAAGGGGCAGGCGGAAATGCCCGGTGCCCTTGGCCAGGTCGGGGTGATGCAGGTAATAGGGCTTCACCCGATGGGCGATCAGGCGGCGGAACAGCGCCTCCAGCACATCGGGATCGGCGTTGATCCCGCGCAAAAGCACGCTTTGCGACAGCACCGGGATCCCGGCCTCGACCAGCATGGAAAGCGCCGCGCCGGCCCGGGGCGTGATCTCGTCGGGGTGGTTGGTGTGGACGACCATCCAGACGGCGGGCCAGGCGGGGGATGGTGCGGAAGTCTCGCGTTCGGAATCGGCGGCGGGCGCAGGCGTCGCGATGAGGGAGGCGGCAGCTTCCGGCCCGCCCTCGCCCGCCCGCGCCATGCCGTTGCCGGAATCGCCCCGGGCGGCGCCCTGTGCCCCCTCGCCCGCCATCCCGCCGCGCGGCCCGTTCAGGGCGGCGATCAGCGCGGGCGTGATCCGCTCGGGCGCGACCACGGGGATGCGGCTGTGGAAGCGGATCACCTTCACCGAGCCGATCCGCGCCAGCCGCGCCAGCATGTCGCCGATCCGCCGGGGCGACAGCACCAGGGGGTCGCCGCCGGTCAGGATCACCTCCCAGATCTCGGGGTGGTCGGAGAGATAGGCCAGAACGCGCAGGAATTCCGCCTCGGCCAGCGCGCCCCCCTCGCCCACCGCCTCGCGGCGAAAGCAGAAGCGGCAATAAACCTCGCAGGTCTGGGTCGCATGCAGGATCACCCGGTCGGGATAGCGATGGGTCAGGCCCGGCACCGGCCCTTCCGCCTGGGACGGGGGCGCGGGCTCGGTCTCCGCCTGCCCCCCCGCCATATCCCCGGCAGACGCCCCTTCCACCGCCGCCCCATGCGGGCCCAGACGAGGCCGATGCACCGCATCGCCGATGGGATCGGCAAGCTCTTCGGGCAGGATCTGCATCTCGCGCGGGTCGGGCAGGAACTGGTCGCGCACACCGGGGGCCGGGTTGGTCGCCATTGCAGGCGAGATACGGATACGAAACCCCTCGGCCACGCGGGCCAGATCGGCGCGCGCGGCCTCGGGTGCCAGACCCTCGCGGATCAGGTCCTCCACCCCGGTCAGGGCGCGCGCCCGCTCGGGACGTTTCAGGTCGGGGCGTTCGATCCGGCTCATGCCGCTGACATAGCCCTCCGGGCTCCGTCGCGCAATCGCGGCGGCAGGCCCCGCGCGCGCCAACCACAGCGCCGCCCCGCCCCGCCGGAACGCGCGCCTATTCCGAAGGGTCGATCAGCGACAACTGATCGAGGAAGGCCGCCGCGAAACTGCCGGTGCCCTTCGCGCCCGAGGCCCGCTCGGCCGCCCGGGCATAGATCGCATGCGCCGCGACCACGGCGGTCAGGCGATCCTCTGCCCCCGCCAGCAGACCGGAGATCAGCGCCCCCAGCGAACAGCCCGCTCCGGTGACCTGGGTCAGCCGTGCGTCGCCACCGCCCACGGCGATCGTGGTCGTGCCATCGGTGACGTAATCCACCGGGCCCGAGACCGCCGCGATCGTCCCCAGCTCTGCCGCGACGGTCTTCAGGAACGGCAGCGCCTTGTCCGAGGTCAGCGTGGTCTCGACCCCCTGCCCTGCGCCATCGCCGCCCGCCAGCGCCACCAGCTCCGAGGCATTGCCGCGGATCGCCGTCGGCCTGAATTCCAGCAGACCCTTGACCACCGCGTCATATTCCAGCGCGCCCGCCCCCACCGCCACCGGGTCGAGCACCCAGGGCACTCCGCCCTCATGCGCGGATCGCGCGGCGAGGCGGATTTCCTCGGGCCCGCAGCTCATCAGGCTGGCGGCGTTGATCCAGACCGCATGGGCATGGCCGCCGAAGACCGAGGGCCAGTCCATCGCCGTGCCGATGGCCGGGCCCGCGCCCACGGCCAGCAGCACATTGGCCGACAGATTGGCCGCGACATAATTGGTCAGGCCGTAGCAAAAGGGTTTCAGCGCCTTCAGCCGCCCAAGCGCGGCGCGGATTTCGGCATCGTCCCAAGACATTTGTTTCATCGACTCGACTCCATTGGATCTGCGCCGGATTGCGTGATCCCCGAGGCATCGGCGCCAAAGCCCCCGGGTGGTTTTGGGGGGTGAGTGCGTTCAGGAGGGCAGGACCGCATCGGCCTCCAGTTCGACGCGCATGCGCGGGTCGATCAGCCGCGCCACCTGCACCATGGTCGAAGCCGGGCGGATCGCGCCGAAGGCCCGGCCATGCGCGGCGACAAGCGCGTCCCAATCGGCGGGATCGGTCAGATAGACGCGGGTGCGCGCCACATCGGCCAGCGTCGCCCCGGCCTCGGCCAGGATGCGGCCAAGCTTTTCGACGGCCAGGGCGAATTGCGTCGCGGCATCGCCGATGCCACCCTCGGCCGGAAGGCCGGAACAGCCCGAGACATGGACCTGCCCCCCGGCGACCACGGCCCGGGAATAGCCCATCAGGGCCTCATACCGACTGCCGGTCTGGATCTTCCTCATGCCATCCCTTTCGCATTCTCGGGCCTTTCGGCGTTTTCGGGCCACTCGACCGGACGGGCGAGCGCGACCAGATCCTCGGCACCGATCCGGGTGAAATCCGCCAGGCGGCGCACCGGCCCGGCGCCGAAGACATGGGTTCCGGTTTCAAGCGCGACGAAGGGCAGACCCAGGTTTTCCGCCGTGCGCTGATCCCAGGGGCCGTCGCCCAGGCTGACCGCGCGAAACGCGCCCCCCACCCCGGACCGCCGGGCGGCGGCCCGCAGGATGGCCTCGCGCGTCAGATGCTCGCCCCCGGTCGCCAGCGCGGCGCGGTCGGCATCCACACCCAGAAGGCCAAGCTTCACCCGTGCCATCCGCGGCAGCGATCCGGTCGCGAAGGCCAGGCGGACATCCGGCATCCGCAGCAGCCCGCGCATCAACCGGCCTGCTCCCGCGACCTCGGGAACAGCGCTTTCGGCAAGATGCGCCCGCAGCGCCCGCTCATAAAGCCGGTCGTAGCGCTCCAGTTCCTCCGGCCGGATCGCGCGACCGCGGAATTGGCCGTAAAGCGCCTGCAACACGCCCAGATCTGTGTAATGCGGATAGGCGGCCCAGGGCTGGAAGGTCACGTCCAGCCCGTCTTCCGCCAGGATGCGGGTGATCAGCCGATGGTGCAGATCGGCGCTGTGCAGCAGCGTGCCGTCGATGTCGAAGATCACCAGCGTCTTCACTGCGCCCCCTCCGCGAAGGGCGAGGGCCAGCGGATGTCGAAGCCGCGCGCGGCCTCCAGCACCCGGGCAAGGCCGATCACGCCGCCATCGTCGAAACGCTTGCCCGCGATCTGGACCGAGACCGGAACGCCGCCGTCGCCGGGGTCGAGGACCGGGACGGTGGCGGCGGGCCAGCCGGTCTGGTTGAACCAGCAGGCGAAGGCCTGATGGCTCGCCATGCCAAGGCCGGGGTCCGGGCAGGGCAGATCCGCCGCGAAACGACGCACCGGCAGCGCGGGCGAGAGCACATGGTCGAACCCCGCCAGTTGCGCCGCGATCCTGGCCGAGGCGACCAGCAGGCGGTGCCGCACCCCGGCCGCGAAGATCGCGGTCTGGGTCAGCAGCGCCTCATACATCGCGCCGATGACGGGATGGATGCGGCCGCGCGCCTGGGGCGGCAAGCCGAAGTAATCCGGCGCGCCGACATGAAGCATGTTCCAGTGGATGGCCTCGTAATCCTGCGCATCGGCCTCCAGATCGGCGATCTCGACGATCTCGGCGCCCCGATCCGCAAGCAGCCCCGCTGCCAGATCCACCGCGGCCAGGGTTTCGGCATCCGTCGCATCGCCCCAGCCCGCCCGGCGCCAAAGCGCGATGCGCCGCCCGGTCGGGCGGCATCCCGGGTCGGGCCGATAGCCCCCCTCGGCCGAGAAGTGATCGCCCTCGGCGAAATGGCCAAGCGCGGCGAGCGTCAGCTCCACCTCGTCGACCGAGGCGGCCATCGGCCCGGCCGAGCGGAAGGCGCCCGGCGGATCATAGGCGATGCGGCCCTGCGTGGGCTTGATCGAGGCAAGGCCCGACAGGGCGGCGGGGAGGCGGACCGAGCCGACCATATCCGTGCCGAGCGCCACGCCCGCCGCGCCAAGCACCACCGAGGGCCCCGCCCCGGACGAGGAACCGCCGGGGCTGTCGTCCGGGTTCCAGGCATTCCGGATGATGCCGTGATGCGAACTCAGCCCCGACATCAGCATGGCGAAATCCGGCATCGCGGTCTTGCAGACCGGGATCATCCCGGCGGCCCGCGCCCCCCGGACCGGCAACGCATCGGCGGCCGAGAGCTTGCCCGGATGGCAGGCCGTCCCGTGCCAGCGCGGCAGGCCCTTGATGTGAAAACTGTCCTTGAAGCTGATCGGCACCCCGTCCAGCGGCCCCAGCACGCGGTTCTCGCGCCAGCGGGCGGCGCTGGCGCGGGCGGCCTCCATCGTCATCTCGTGATCCAGGCTGGAAAGGCCGTTCAGCCGGGCCAGCCCCCCCTCGGCCCGGTCCAGCGCGGTCCGCGCGACCTCAAGCGGCGAGAACCGCCCCTCGCGATAGCCCGCGACCAGCGCGGCCTGCCCAAGCCGAAGCGGCACCTCAGGCATCGGCACCCCCCGCTCCGGCCTCGACAGGCAGGTTCGGATCGGCCCGCCATCCCGACATGGAATCGTCGTAGATCCGCAGGTCGCGGATGCCGATCAGCTCGAAGGCCAGCGCCAGCCCCGCCGCATTGATCCCGCCGCCGCAGTAAAGCACCGGAACGAAGGGCGGGTGCAGCCCCAGCCGGGCCAGCGCGCTGCGCAGCCGCTCCGGCTCCAGCCGACCGTCCGCGCCCAGAAGCGCGGGATAGGCGATGTTCACGCTGGTCGGGATGTGGCCCCGGCGCGGATCGGCGCTGCCGTCGCCCCGGTATTGCTCGGGGCGCAGCGCGCAGATCAGCGGGCGGGCCGGATCGGCCCCGGCCTTGATCAGCTCCCGCACCTCGGCGGTGCCGACGAACAGCCCGGGCCGGGCCCTTGCGGTGAAATCGCCGGGCAGCGCAGCGGGGGGGCCCCCGGTTTCGACCGGATGGCCCGCGGCCTTCCAGGCCTGAAGCCCGCCGTTCAGCACATGCACCCGCGCAAGCCCATGGCCGCGCAGCAGATACCACAGCCGCGCCGCATAGGCCCCGCCCATGGAATCATAGGTGACCACGGTGCTGCCGTCCTCGATCCCGACCGCCCGCGCCGCCGCCTGAAGCCGCGAGGCCGAGGGCGCGGCAAAGGAAAACCGCGCGCCCGGATCGGAAAACGCCCGCATCAGATCGGCAAAGCGCGCGCCCGGGATATGGCCAGCCGCGAAGACATCGGGGCCCGGCGCGAATTCGGTCGCCCCCGCCCCCCGGTCGATGCGCGCGACCGAGGCGTCGAGCACGATCGCCCCGCCCGGCCGTTCGGCCAGCCAGTCGACCTCGACCAGGGGTGACGCGGCGGCCATCACGCCCCGGCCCCGCTTTTCTGCGCGCGGTTGCGCCATTCGTCGCGCGCCGGGCGGGCCAGGCCAAGGTTTTCGCGCGCGGTCCGGCCCGCATATTCCCTGCGATGCAGCCCGCGCCGCTGCAATTCGGGCACGACATGGGCGGCGAATTCCTCGAAGGCGGCGGGCAGATGCGTGGCCTGCACCATGAAGCCATCCGCCGCGCCCTCGGCCATCCAACGCTCCATCCGATCGGCGATGGTGGCGGCCGATCCGATCATGTCGCCCTCGGTCCGCGCGCCATACCAGCGACCGATCTCGCGCACGGTCTTGTTGGTGCGGCGGGCGAATTCGACGACCTCCTCGTAATGGCCCTGCACGCCCACCTCTTCCAGCGAGGGCAGCGGACCGTCGAGGTCGTATTTCGTCAGATCGACATTCACATGATAGGCCAGCCGCGACAGGCCGGCCAAAGGATGGACCAGTTCGGCAAAGGCCTCATGCTTCGCCATCGCCTCGGCATCGGTCTCGGCCACCACCACCGTCGCGGCGCAAAGCAGCTTGATCTGGTCGGGATCGCGCCCGAAAGCCGCCGCCCGGCGGCGGATGTCGGCGCGGAAGGCGATGGCCGAGTCCAGCGATTCGTTCGAAGAAAAGATCACGTCGGCCCAACGCGCGGCAAAGTCCCGACCGCGCGGCGAGGCCCCGGCCTGGATCAGCAGCGGATAGCCCTGCGGCGGGCGCGGCACCGAAAGCGGCCCCCGGGTCGAGACGTATTTACCGCGATAATCGACGCTGCGCACCTTGTCCGGGTCGCCGAACCGGCCGCTCTCTTTGTCCTGGAACAGTGCGCCGTCGTCCCAACTGTCCCAAAGCTGCGTCGTGGCCTCCAGCACCTCCTCGGCGCGGGCATAGCGTTCGTCGCGGGGCGGCAGTTCCGGCTGGCCGAAATTCTGCGCCTCGGCATCCTGGAACGAGGTGACGATGTTCCAGCCCGCCCGCCCCCCGGTCACATGGTCGAAGGTGCCAAGCGTGCGCGCCAGATTGTAGGGTTCGTGATAGCCGGTCGACAGCGTGGCGGCGAGGCCGAGATGCCCGGTCGCCCCCGCCATGACGCCAAGGATCGTCATCGGGTCCAGACGCGGCGTCCCCGACCCCCATTCGATGGCGGGCCGGAAAGACCCGCCAAGCGAGCGCGGCATCGAAAGCGCGTCGGGGATGAAGGCCAGATCGAACCGCGCCGCCTCCAGCACCCGGGCGGCATGGCGGTAATAGTCCGGGCCCAGAAAGCCGGGATCCGCCTTCTCGTGGCGCCATCCGGTGGTGCCCATCGGCCCGGCGTTCATGAAGGCGGCAAGATGGATCTGGCTGGTCATCGGTCCTCCGGGGCGCATCTGGTGATGCCGTCGGGCGCGGTGGGCACGGGCATCGGCTTTCGCATGATGCCTGACTATGCGCAGGGCTTCCCCATGCCGCCACCGAAAATCTTTCTGACCGTGATTACTATTGGAATAAGAAGATTCGAAAACTTCTTCCCTTTCCGGGCCGAAGAAGAGAACGCCCGCCCGCCGGGCGGATCAGGCCCCGATCAGCCCTCGGGCAGGGCGGGAATCGCTTCCCGCGCGATCCTCAGGAAGGCCTTCACCACCGGATCGCGGTCGTCGCGCCGCCAGTAAAGGCCCGTCTGCCAATCCAGCACCGGCCCCTGCGGCGGCGAGGGGATCTCGCGCACGACGATCCGGGCCGGGTCGATGATCCGGGCGACGGAAGAGGCATGCATCAGCGCCACGCCGAAGCCCGCCTCGACCATGCGCAACTGCACGAGGCTTTCATTCACCCGATGCGTGCTGCCCGGCGTGATGCCTTTCCAGTCCAGGAAGCGCTGCACCACCCCCTCGAACCCCGGCGCGATGGCCTGTTTCAGGCGAATGAAGGGCTGGCTCCGGAGGGCCGGGCTGTCGATCGAGGTGATGACGCCCGCAAGCTCCGCCGGATAGGCCAGCGCCAGCCGGTCGCGCGCCACCAGCCGAGAGGCAAGGTCCCCCGGACCCGGCCAGCGCGCGAGGGCGATGTCGAGCCGGTTTTCGCGCAACATCGGCAACTGGCTTTGCGAGGAAATGTCGTCGAAGGTCAGCTCCACCCCGGGATAGGTCTGCCGGAACGCCAGAAGCGCATGCGACATCACCTCCAGCGCCGAGAAGGTGAAGCCGATGGCAAGTCGCCCGGTGTCGCCCGAAGCCATCCGCAGGCCCAGGTCCCATACCCGGTCGGCCTCATGGATCAGCGGCTGGACCTCGCTCAGATAGGCCCGTCCGAATTCCGTCAGCTCCGTCCCCTGGCGCGAGCGGAGAAAGAGCTGGCGGCCAAGGATGTCCTCAAGCCGGACGATCTGCTTGGTCAGCGTGGGCTGGGTGATGCCCAGACGCTCGGCCGCCGCGCGATAGCTGCCGATCTCGCCCAGGGCGACGAAGGCGCGCATGAGATCGATGCGGGACACGGGGCGCGGCCTCCGGCAGGACGGACAGGGATCTGGCGGGGACCGGCGAAGCGACACGCCCCCGCCGTCCGATGGTAGAGCGGATGCGGCAAGAATTGAAGGCGGCACGGGGCCGGGGCCGAAAAGCCCGCAGCCCGCCCGGCTTTCATGCAAGACAATCGGCCGTTCCAGGCGCCGCCATGCCCCATGGCCATGGAGCCTTTTGAACCCGCCCGCGCCACGGGGCGATATTCGGACCGACCGAAATCAACCCGGATCGGATGCCCTTCGATAGGCGACATAATTCCGCTGCACCACGATATGGGTGGCGATATATTTCGCATCATACCAGCAGCCGTAGATGAAAGAAGAGGCCCGGTTGGTCAGCTCCGGCAGGCCGAGGAAATAGATGCCGGTTTCGGCCGAGATGCCGCGCTTGTGGAACGGCATGCCCTGCGCGTCGAAGGCATCCACCTCCAGCCAGCCGAAATCGAACCTGAAGCCGGTCGCCCAGATGATCGTCGTCACATTCTGCGCCTTCAGGTCCAGCTCCAGGATGGGATCGGCGATGCAATCGGGATCCGAGGCGATGTCCCAGGCTTCGGGCTCGGGCGGCAGATCGACGCCGTTGCGCTCGACATAGGCGTCGGCCTCGCGCAGGACGTCGAGATAGGCGCGGTCCCCCTCGGCGATATTCGCAGCCAGATCGGGCGCCAGTTTCAGCACGCCGTCCCGGAAGGATTCGGCCGAGCCCAGAATGGTGATGCCCGCATGGCCAAAGCGACGGAAATCAATGGTCTTTCCGCCGTCATAGCCGCTGACCGCAAAGGCCACATGCTTCTTTTTCGGCGTGGTCGTGATCTCGTCCCATTTGCCCAGAACGCCCAGCCACCAGACATAATCGCGCTGGCGATAGCTGCGCGGCGGCCGGTAATGCTCGCCGACGGAAAGAAAGACCCGCCGCCCGGCACGGTGCAACTCCTCGGCGATCTGCGAGCCCGAGGCCCCGCCCCCCACCACCAGAACCGCGCCCTCGGCCAGTTGGCCGGGGTTCCTGTAGGCCGAGGAGTGGATCTGCGCGATACCGCTGTCCTCGGGGACGATCCGCGGCACATTCGGCACCTGGAACGGGCCGGTCGCCGCGACGATCCGCTGCGCCTCGATCACGCCTTGCGAGGTAGAGACGAGAAAGCCCGGCCGCCCGGTATTGCGGATCACGCGCTTCACCTCGACATTGGTGCGGATCGGCGCATCGATCATGCGGGCGTAATCCTCGAAATAGCGCGCCATGCGATCCTTGGGCGGAAAGACATCGGGCGCCACATCGTCGAATTCCATATTGGGAAAACGGTCGTGCCAGGCGGGCCCATTGGCCACCAGCGAATCCCAACGCCCGGTCCGCCATTGCTCGGCCACGCGGTTTCTTTCCAGAACCAGATGCGGAACGCCCAATGCCGTCAGGTGCTCGCTCATCGCGATGCCGGATTGGCCGGCGCCAACGACCAGGGTGTCGATTTTTTCTATCGTCATAGCTTTTCCCGGAAACTTTCCATGCGCAAGGACCGGATCGAAGGATCCGCGACTCAAAGGGGGATGAGGATTTCGAGAGCCGGTCACGGATCCCGCATGATGGCCGATTTAAGCAGGAAGAGATGAAGTGGAAACAAGAATATTCCTAGCCAGAACCTCGGGAAATCCTTGGGTAGAATTTCGCCCTTTCGGATCGGGCGCCATTCCGGCCTATTCGGCCAAAAGCCCCTTCATCGCGGCCAGGGCCAACAGATAACCCTCGGCGCCAAGACCGGCGATGATTCCGGTCGCCGCCCTTGAGATATAGGAATGATGGCGGAACGGCTCGCGCTTCCAGATATTGCTCATGTGGCATTCCAGGATCGGGCCCTCGAAGGCCAGAAGCGCGTCCAGGATGGCGATCGACGTATAGGTCAGCCCGGCCGCGTTGATCAGCAGGCCGTCGCAGCCCTGCCGCGCCTCCTGGATCCAGTCGACGATCGCGCCCTCGTGGTTCGACTGGCGGAAATCCAGCTCAATGCCGAGTTCCCCGGCGCGGGCGCGGCACGCCGCCGCTATCTGCGGAAAGCTGCGGCGGCCATAGGTGCCGCCGGGGTCGAGCCCGTAAAGATTGGCGTTCGGGCCGTTGATGAACATGACGCGGGGCATGGTGTTTCCTGGGCTGCAAGCGTAATGTGCAGCCTAACCCTCGCACGGGGGGAAGCTGAATTCGCTTCTGCCTTTGCAATGCGAAGGTTGCGCCGAACGACCCGCCCCGGCGCGGCCCCGGATGGAACGCCCGCCCGAGGCCGGTCTCGCTGAGGAGGAGTCCGATGCAGCTTTCCTTTCGCGCCCTGCTCTACATGGTCGAGACCGCGGAGGCCGGGTCGGTCACCGGAGCGGCGCGGCGGCTGAACGTGACCCAGCCCTCGATTTCCGCCGTTCTGGCGCAGGTCGAGAAGGATCTGGGATATCCGGTCTTCGTGCGCCACCACGCGCGCGGCATGACGCTTTCGGCGGCGGGCGAGCGTCTGATCGCCGAGGCGCGCCGCCTTCTGACCCAGGCGCGCGAATTCGAGCAGCTTGCGACCTCGCTCGGCGATCCGCTCAGCGGCGAGATCCATGTCGGCGCCTTTTCCTCGCTGGCGATGCGCTACATGCCCGGGCTGATCGCGGGCTTCTCGCGGCTCTACCCCCAGATCACCATCCGGCTTGTCGACGGCAACCAGCAGGTCATCCTGGACGGGCTGACAAGCGGCGGCATCGAACTGGCGCTGAGCTACGATTTCGCGCTTTCGCCGGATCTGGACGCCGAGGAACTGGCCGCCCTGCCGCCCTATGCCCTGCTGGCGGCGGACCACCCGCTGGCGCATGCCAAGTCGCTGAGCCTGGCGGAACTGGCGCATGAGCCGCTGATCCTGCTCGACCTGCCGCATTCGCGGGACTACTTCCTGGGCCATTTCGCGCAATTCGACCTGACCCCCAGGATCGCCTTCCGCAGCCAGTCCTCCGAGATCGTGCGCGGACTGGTGGGCAATGGGCTGGGCTATGCGCTGCGCAATGTGCTGCCGCAGTCGCGCATCGGCTATGACGGCAGCGAAATCTCGGTCGTGCAGATCGAGGAGCCGCTGGAGCCGGTGCGAATTAATCTTCTGCATCTGTCGCGCAGCGAACTGCGCCCGGCCGCCCGCGCATTTTCGGATTTCATCCGTTCTGCATTCGCCTCGGGCGGGCTGTTCGCGCAACGCCCCGGCCCCTTCGCACTGCATCGAGGCCCGCGGATCTGACCCGAATTTCAAGCAGGCTTATCGCTGCTTAGATTCGACCCTTTAATATCGAATCCGCCCCTGCATAGATTTTCCTTATTCAGGAAAAAGGCAGGCCAAATCTCGATGGGCTTTGTTCCTGACCAGTCCATTTTTTGGGCATCAATTCATTGGCTTTGGTGAAGATTTCACATCCTCCGGCAATTGCCCGGATAAAATCTTTATCTGAGAATTGCCAAAACCACAAATCAGGAGAGGTCATCGAAATGAAACGCTTCAATCCGGGCCGCCGTCTTGCCCTTGCGCTTGCCGCATTGGCGATGTCGACGTCGATCGCAGGGGCCGAGGTCACGCTGCGCCTTGCCGTGGAAACCACTCCCGGCGATCCGACCCATGTCATGCTTTCGGCCTTCCGCGACAATCTGCAGGCCACGGCGGGCGACGAGGTCAAGATCGAATTCTACGACGGCGGCTCGCTGGGCGACGAGAACACGCTCAACGAGCTGATCCGGGCCGGCGCGGTCGAGGTGATCCCGATGGGCACCGATGGCGTGGCCGCGCTGGACACCAAATTCTCGATCTTCGACGCGCCCTTCCTCTTCGCCTCGAAAGACGTGGCGCGGGCGGCGCTGGACGGCGAGCTGGGTGCGGTGCTGGCCGCCTCGCTGCGCGAGAAGAGCGGGCTGGAAGTGCTGGCCTTCGGCGAGTTGGGCGTCCGGGTGGTGTAGAATTCGAAGCGCGAGGTGAAGGTTCCAGCGGATCTGGCGGGGCTGAAGCTGCGCACGCCCGGCAGCCCGACGCGGATGATGGCCTTCACCGCGCTCGGCGCCTCGCCCACCAACCTTCCGCTGGGCGAGGTCTACATGGGCCTCAAGCAGGGGCTCATCGACGGTCAGGAGAACCCGCTGTCCGTGATCAAGGAATTCTCGCTCTTCGAGGTGCAGCCCTATATCTCGCTGACCAACCACATCTACACGCCCGTCACCCTGGTCATGAACGGACGGGCCTATGACGCGCTCCCGGACGAGATGAAGGCCCAGGTCAAGGCGGCCGCAAGCGCCGCCGTCATCCCCACGCGCACCCTCTCCGACGACAGCGACGCCAGTCTGGTCGAAGAGTTCCGCGCCGCGGGCGTCACCGTGACCGAGCCCGACATCGCCGCCTTCCAGGCCGCCGCCGAACCGATCCGCGCCAAGGTGGCCGAAATCGTGACGCCGGAGTTCATGGCCGAAGTCGAGGGCATGCTGAAGTGATCTCGGAAAAGACCCCGGTGGCCCCCGCCACCGGATACCCCCGCTTCATGTATGACGGCTCGGGCGATCTGGCCCGCATCGGATTGATCTACATCGCCTCCTCGGTGGTGATGGAGGAAGAGATGTGGGCGATATCCGCCCCCGGCGTATCGACGCATACCGCGCGGATCCGCCTGCCCAAGGTCACGGTCCAGGGCATCGAGGAGATGATGGCGGCGCCGGAACTTGAAACGGCGGCGCGCCATGTCGGCGCCGCGCCGATCGACGTCCTGTGCTTTGGCGGCACCTCGGCCTCTTTCCTGCACGGCACCGCCTATGACAGGGCGCTGACCGCGAAGATCCGGGGCTGGGTGCCGGGGGTCAGGATCACCACCGCCTCGACCGCGACCCTGGCGGCGCTGGCGCAGGTCGGGGCGGGCAAGGTGGCGCTGGTCACGCCCTATCTCTCCGAGATCCACACCCGCGCCATCCGCTTTCTGGAGGAAAACGGCCATCAGGTGGTCGAAAGCGCGCATATGGACATCTCGGACGACCATGCGCTGGCCGAGGTTCCGCTGGAACGGATCTACGATCATGTGCTGGCGGTCGACCATCCCGACGCCTCGGCCGTCTTCATCTCCTGCACCAACCTGCGCTCGGTCGGCGCCATCGACGCGCTTGAGCAGAAACTGGGCAAGCCGGTGGTCTCGGCCATCCAGGCTTCGTTCTGGCACTGCCTGCATCTTGCGGGCGTCAAGGGGGCGAAGCCGGGCTATGGCCGCCTGTTCAGGGGGTATGAGAAAGATGAATGACCGGATCATCGGACATGCCGCCACCCGGTCGCGCGCACTGCGGGCGCGGCTGCGGTGGCTGGTGGAAAGCGCGGCGATGGTGCTGCTGGTCGTGCTGGTGGCGCTGGTGCTGGCCAATTCGCTGTCGCGCTACCTGCTTTCGGCACCGCTGGTCTGGACCGAGGAGGTGGTCAAGGCCCTGCTGATGTGGCTGGGCGCGCTTGGCATCACCGTAGCGGCGCTGCGCGGCGGGCTGATCGCCTGCGGGATATGGACCGGGAAGCTGCCCAATCGCATGCGGCGGCATCTGGCCGTGTTCCAGAACATCCTGGGCATCGGCGTGATGGCGGTGCTGGCCTGGCTGGCCTGGGAATACATCCTGCTGTTCGGGGGCGACCGCTCGCCGATCCTGGGCCTGCCCAAGGGCATCGCGATCTCGGGGATCATCGGCTGCGCCGTGGGATTGTCGCTGGCCTTCCTCATCGACCTGATCGCACCGGAGCACCTGTGATGCTGACCCTTGCCGCCCTGACGCTTCTGGCGCTTTGCGCCATGGTCCTGATCGGGATCCCGGTCGTGGTGTCGCTTGCCGCATCGGTGCTGCTGTTCCTGGCCTTTTCGGGGGGATGGGCGATGGCCTTTCCCCAGCAGGTCCTGGCCGGTGTCAGCGACTACATCCTCATCACGCTGCCGCTGTTCATCTTCGCGGGCGGGATCATGAATGTCTCGGGCATCGCGACCAAGCTGTTCGACTTCTGCGTGGCGCTGGTGGGCTGGATGCGCGGCGGGCTGGCCCATGTCGACGTGCTGGCCAGCGTGATGTTCGGCGGGATGATCGGCACCTCGGTCGCCGACCTTGCGGGCTCGGGCTCGGTCACGATCCCCAAGCTCAAGGCGCATGGCTATCCCGGCCCCTTCGCCTGCGCCGTCACGGCGACCTCCTCGGGCATCGGGGTGTTGATCCCGCCATCCTCGCCGATGATCCTCTATTCGGTCGTCACCGGCACCTCGCTCGGCTCGCTCTTCCTGGCGGGCGTGGTGCCGGGGCTGCTGATGGCGGCGGCCATGATGGTCACGATCTTCTTCCTGGCGCGCAAGAACGGCTGGTCCGCCGTCCATTCCTTCGAATGGAGAGAGGTCCTGCGCACCGGCAAGGCGGCGATCCTGCCCCTGGGCATGCCCGCGATGATCCTGTGCGGGCTGGTGTTCGGGATCTTCACCGCGACCGAGGCCGGAGCCTTCGCCGTCGCCTATGCGCTGGTGCTGGGCGGGCTGGTCTACCGCGCGCTGGACTGGGAGAAGCTGCGCGGCGCGCTGGTGGATTCCGTCATCCTCACGGGCGAGGTGCTGATGGTGGTGGGGTTTTCGACCGCGCTTGGCTGGGCGCTGTCGCAGGCGGGCGTGCCCAGGGCGCTGGCCGCCGGGCTGGATGTGCTGTTCCCGTTCGAAAGCACCGTGCTGCGGATCTTCGTGCTGCTGGCGCTGGCGCTGGTTGCGGGGATGGTGCTGGATCCGCTGATCCCGATGATCATGCCGGTGCTGCTGCCGTCGCTGCTGGCGATGGATGTGGATCTGGTCCATTTCGGCGTGCTGATCGTCATGACCGTGGTGATCGGGCAGGTGACGCCGCCGGTCGCGATCGCCATCCTGGTGGCGGCGAAGATCGGCAAGGAGGATGTGTTGGCGGTCACGCGCGCAAATATGCCCTTCCTTTACGCGCTGTTCGCGGCCCTGATCATCCTGACCCTGTTCCCCGCCATCTCGACCTTCCTGCCCGAGCTGATGCAGGGCTGACCCCCGGCAGAGGCGACAGGATGAACGGCAATCCCGGCCCCGGCCGGGGGCCGGGAGGAAGGCGCCCCCGGCCCATCCGGGCGGGCCTATCCGGTCGGGCCTCTCGCCCGGAACCCCAACGATTGGAACACAGGAATGAACCCCTCCCCCACCCACCATTTCCAGCCCGGCGCCATGCGCGCGGTGATCGCCGAGGGCGTGGGCGGGCCCGAGGTCCTGCGCCTGGTGCGGCGCGATCCGCCGCAGCCGGGCCCCGGCGAGGTGTTGATCGCGGTCGCCGCCGCCGGGGTGAACCGGCCGGATCTGATGCAGCGCTCCGGCGCGCTGCCCGCGCCGACGGGGCTTTCGGACATCCTGGGGCTTGAGGTCGCGGGCCAGGTGCTCTCCTGCGGCCCGGGGGTGGATCCCGCGCTGGTCGGGACCCGGGTCATGGCGCTCTTGAAGGCGGGCGGCTATGCGACCCATGCCTGCGCCCGGGCCGAGCATTGCCTGCCGATCCCCCCGGGGCTTTCGCTGACCGAGGCCGCCGCCCTGCCCGAGGGCCTGTTCACGATCTGGCACAACCTTTTCGACCGGGGGGCGCTGCGCCCGGGCGAGGTGCTGCTGATCGAGGGCGGCGCCTCGGGCATCGGCACGCTGGCTTTGCAACTGGCGCGGGCCATCGGCGCAAGCGTGATCGCCACGGCAGGCGGGGCCGAGAAATGCCGCCGTCTGGCGAAGATGGGCGCGACCGCCGTCGATTACCGCGCCGCCGATGCGCAGGCGCAACTGGAAGGGCTGGCCGCCGGGCGGGGCATCAATGTCGTGCTTGACATTCTGGGCGGCGAGGCGGTGAACCGCCACCTTGCGCTGATGGCTCCGGGCGGGCGCCATATCGGCCTTTCGTTCATGACCGGCATGATGGCGCCGGTCGATCTGGGCTTGCTGATGCGCAAGGGGGCCTGGCTCAGCTCCTCGACCCTGCGCCCGAAACCGGATGCCGAAAAGGCCGCGATCGCGCGTGATGTCTCGCGCAACCTGCTGCCTTTGCTTGCGGCGGGCCGGGTGCGGCCGGTCATCGCCGGGGTGCTGCCGCTGGCAGAGGCGGCCGAGGCGCATCGAAGGCTGGAATCGGGGGCGAATTTCGGAAAGATCGTCCTGCAGATCCAGGACGAGTGCTAACCATGTTCCAGATGTCGCTTTACTGGTCGTCGGCCTCGCCCTTCGTGCGCAAGGTCATGGCCTCGGCCCATGAGCTGTCCCTGGCCGAGGGGATCGAGATCCTCGAAAGCGCCGCCCATCCGGTGGTGCGCGATCCCCGGATCCAGGCCTTCAACCCGCTGGCAAGGGTGCCCGCCGCGCGCATGGCCGACGGGACCGTGCTTTATGACAGCCGGGTGATCTGCGAATATCTCGACGAGATCGCGGCGGCGCAGGGGCGCGCGCCGCGCCTGTTCCCGACCGGCGCCGCGCGCTGGAGGGCGCTGCGCCGCCAGGCGCTGGCCGATGGGCTGATGGAGGCCGGGCTGCTGCTGCGCTACGAGACGCTCTTGCGCCCCGCGCCGCTGCACTGGCCGCTGTGGATCGAGAAGCAGGGCGAGAAGATCGCGGATGCGCTGGATGCGATGCTCGCCGATCTTCCCGACCCAGAGACCGTCGATATCGGCACGATCACCTATGCCTGCGCGCTCGGCTGGCTGGACTTCCGCTTCCCCGACCTCGACTGGCGCAAGGGGCGCGGGCCGCTGGCCGACTGGCACGCCGCCTGCGAACGGCGCCCCGCCATGCTGGCGACGCGCCCTTGCGCATGAGAATGCCACGGGCGCGAAACGCCCGCGGAACCAGGAACACCGAAAGGAAGGCACAGCCCGATGGCCCATCACCGTCACCGCAAGTTCAACACGCGCGACACCTATCCCGAACAGGCGCTGGACAACGACCTCGCCCAGGCGGTGGTGGCGCGCGGGACCACGATCTTCCTGCGCGGCCAGTGCCCGCAGGACCTCGACACGGCGCGCAACATCGACAGCCACGACCCGGTGGAGCAGACCCACAAGGTGATGCGGAACATCCGCCAGCTTGTCGAGGAATGCGGCGGGCGGATGGAACATGTCACCAAGCTGGTGGTCTATCTGACCGATGTGCGCCACCGCGAGGCGGTCTATCGCACCATGGGCGAATATATCCGAGGCGTGCATCCGGTCTGCACCGGGCTGGTGGTGGTCGCGCTCGCCCGTCCCGAATGGCTGGTCGAGATCGACGCGACCGCCGTCATACCGGACTAGGCGCGGGCCCGGGACTTTCGATTTTCGAAGGTTTTCGCGTGGTCGTGGGGGATTATCGGCCCGGGGAATATCAGAAAGGAAACGTCATGACCTTTTCCATCATCGGCCATTGCCCTGAAACGGGAATGTTCGGCCTTGCCATTTCCTCTTCCTCGCCCGCCGTGGCCTCGCGTTGCGCCTTTGCCCGGGCCGGGGTCGGCGCCGTCGCGACCCAGAACGTCACCGATCCGCGGCTGGGGCCCCATGCGCTCGACCTGATGGCACGCGGCGCGACGGCGGCCGAGGCCCTCGCCATCCTGGAGCGCAGCGGCGAGCATATGGCCTGGCGCCAGGTGCTGGCGGTCGGGCGCGATGGCCAGAGCGCGATCCATTCCGGCGCAAGGGTCCTGGGCCAGTGGAGCGAGGCCCAGGACCGCGATGTCGCCGCGGCGGGCAATCTTCTGGCCGACACCGCCGTCCCCGAGGCGATGGTGGCCGCCTTCCGCGACAGCGGCGGGGCCGCGCTTGGCGACAGGCTGATCGCCGCGCTGCGGGCCGGACTTCTCGCCGGGGGCGAGGCCGGGCCGGTCCATTCCGCCGGGCTGCTTCTGGTCGACCGCCACGACTGGCCGCTTGCCGATCTGCGCATCGACTGGACCACCGATTGCCCGGTCGCCGCGCTGACCGAAGCCTGGGGGGTCTTCCGCTCGCAGATGGCCGACTATGTGACCCGCGCGCTCGATCCCGGCGCGGCGCCGTCCTATGCTGTGCCGGGAGACGATTGAGCCGCCTCGCAACCGATCAAGACGAGAGGACCCCATGCCGCTTCGCTTCACCCTTCGGCAGCTTGAATATTTCATCGCCGTCGGCGAGGCGGGCAGCATCACCACGGCGGCCGAGAAGGTGAACGTCTCGGCGCCGTCGATGTCGTCGGCCATCGCCCAGCTTGAGGCCGGCTTCGGCGTCCAGTTGTTCACCCGCCGCCACGCCCAGGGCTCGGCCCTGACGCCGACCGGCATCCGCTTCATGGAACAGGCCCGCGCGGTGCTGGCCGAGGCCGCGAAGCTGAACGAGCTTGCCAATGTCTTCACCGATGCGGTGCGCGGCTCGCTTCGTGTCGGCGGGCTGCGGACCTTCGTCCAGACCATGATCCCGCAACTGCGCCGCAGCTTCGAGGACAAGTTCGAGAATGTCGATTTCAGCCAGATGGAGCTGGATCAGGCCCAGATCTTCGAGGCCCTGGGCCAGGGCCGCATCGATGTCGCGCTGACCTACGATCTTTCGCTGCCCAGCGACATCACCTTCGAGGCTTTGGCCGAACTGCCGCCCCATGTCCTCCTGGCGCCCGATCATCCGCTGGCCGGTCGCGACCGGCTGCGGCCCGGGGATCTTCTCGACCACAGGATGGTGCTGCTGGACCTGCCGCACAGCGCCGAATATTTCATGTCGCATTTCCGCAATCTCGGCCGCCGCCCCCGCATCTCCGAGCGCACGACCGAGATTTCGGTGCAGCGCAGCCTCGTCGCCTCGGGCTACGGCTTCGGCATCACCAACCTGCGCACGGTTTCCGAGGAATCCCTCGACGGGATGCCGCTGAGGTTCGTCCCGCTCGACAGCGATGTGCAGGTGCTGCGGCTGGGGATCGCGATGTCTCGCGTCGCGCATGTCTCGCGCACCATCCGCGCCTTCATCGAACATTGCCATGAGGCCGCCGATGCCGGTGCGATGCCGGGGATCGTCATCCGCGCCTGACCCCCTCGGGGTCCGGGCGGGGCCGGAAACCCACGGTCCGGGCTGCCCCGGGGGCGGGCACGGCGGAACCATCCTTCCGCGCGCAAGTTGGTAAGGCAGCGTCGGGCGATCCATGCCGAAGACGCGGCCAGTCGGGTGCGGCCAGCCGGGGGCGGAGGAGGGGCCGACCCGAAAGCTGCGCGAAACGCGCCGACGGGCCTTTTGTTCGGAATGTAATCGGGGGGAGGGAAGCCGATGAACGTCACGCGGCGGAATGTGCTGCTTGGAACCGCCGCCCTGGCCGCGGTCGGCGGCGCGGCGGTGATGGTGCCGATGGCAATGCGGCCCGGAACGATGGCGCCCTCCACCTCTCGCGCAAGGCCGGTCGCGGGCCAGGCCGACCTGCCGCCCGAGGCAGATGTGGTCATCGTCGGCGCCGGGATCATGGGCGTCGCGACCGCGTTCTTCCTTGCCGAAAAGGGCCTCTCGGTGGTGGTCTGTGAAAAAGGCGGGATCGCCTGCGAGCAGTCGAGCCGCGCCTATGGCCAGGTAACCAATTACGGCCTGCCGCAAGAGGTGGTCGAACTCGGCCAGCACAGCAAATCGCTCTGGCGCGCGATGAACGCCCGGATCGGCCGCGATACCAGCTATCGCGATTACGGCCGCGTGCAGGCTTTCCAGCAAGACAGCGAGATCGAGGCCGCGCGGGAATGGCTTGCGGGGGCCGAGGCCGCCGCGCCCGACCACGCCCCGATCCGCGCCCGCTTCGTCGAGGGGGCGGAACTGGCAGAAATGCTGCCCGGCGCGCAATCGGACTGGAAAATGGGGCTTTACCAGGACGACGACGGCGGGATGGAGCCCGCGCTCGCCGCCCCTGCCGTGGCCGAGGCCGCCATCGCGCGCGGCGTGGCGATCGTGACCGACTGCGCCGTGCGCGGCTACGAGACCGAGGCGGGCGCGATCTCGCATGTCGTCACCGAGAAGGGCGCCATCCGCACCGGCGCGCTGGTGGTGGCGGGCGGCACCTGGTCGCGGCTTTTGCTGGGCAATGCCGGGATCGGCTTTCCCGTCCTGCCGGTCTATCTGTCGCAGCAGCGGATCGGCGCCGTCGACGGCCCGCCCGCCTGCGGCGCCGTCGGCCGCGTGGTCTGGCGCAAGGAGGTCGACGGCAGCTATTCCAACGGCCCGCGCTTCATGACCGCGCCGATCCTGCGCGACAGCTTCGCGCTTCTGCCCGATTTCCTGCCCGCGCTGCCGGGTATGCTGATGGGCGACACACCGCTGGACATGGCGCTCGGCGCCGACCTGACGCGCTCTTTCCGGGTCGAGCGGCAATGGCGGCTGGACGAGCAGACCCCGTTCGAGCGCGCGCGGATCATGGCGCCGACGCAGAACGACGGCACGCTGGATGAATCGCTCGGCTGGCTGCGAGAGGAATTTCCGGTGTTCAACCAGGCCCGCGTGATCGAGCGATGGGCCGGAACGGTCGATGTCGCAAGGGATCAACTGCCGGTCATCGGCCCGATCCGCGCGGTTCAGGGCCTGTTCGTGATGGGCGGCTTCACCTTCGGCCTGACCCAGGGACTGGGCGCCGGTGAGCTGATGGCCGACCTGGTGGCCGGCACGGCCCCGGCCATCGGCCCGAATCATTTCGAGCTGGAGCGGATCACGGGCGGAAAGGCGGGCCGATCCCGCCCGGCCTAGCCGCGCCCGGCCATCCGGGCCAGCGTCCGGTCGCGCCACAGCCATTCATGCACGATCACCATCGCGACATGGCCGAGGATGAGGGCGAGCAGCAGCCAGGCGACCTCGCCATGCAAGGCGTCGCCCAGCGTCACCATCCAGGCGACGGGCTCGTCCCGGGCGGGAAACACCGTGATCCCGAAGGGCGCGAAGGCGCGCTCCTGCCCGAAGGCGCGCAGCAGCGCCGACAGGGGCACCACCAGCATCACCGCGTAAAGCGCGAAATGCCCCAGCCGCGCCGCCAGCCCGATCAGCCCGGCGCCATGCGGGGGACGGCGGCGGCGGTTGACCAGCGCCCAGAGGATCCGCGCCAGGATCATCACGAACAGCAAGGCCCCGATCGGCTGGTGCAGGCCAACGAAGAAGCCCGAGACCGGATGCCGCCCCAGGATCCCGCGCAGGATCATGCCGGTGAACTGCCAAAGAATCAGCCCGGCGATCGACCAGTGCAAAAGCCGCGTCACAAGGCCATAGGCGGCGGGCCGGTCAAAGATCTCGATCTGGCGCATTCGGACGGGCTCCTGTCGCTGGCACATGCTCTGACCCGCCCATAGCAGGCTTGGCACCACCGCCCAACCGGGGGCAGCGGAAAGTTGACTTATTTTCTTTGACATACTAACCCCTGCCCGCGCTTCCCCGTCCCGCAAGCGGATCCCAGCGATGCCCCCGACCGACCCGACCCTGCCCCGCCAGATCTGGCCCGAGGATCTCGCCGCCCGCTATCGCGCCAAAGGCTACTGGCGGGGCGAGAGCTTCGGCGATCTCCTGCGCGCGCGCGCCGGGGCCCATCCCGACCGCATCGCCGTCGTCGCGGGCGACGAGCGGCTCAGCTACGGCGCCCTGCTGGCCCGGGCCGAGGCCGCCGCCTGCGGCTATCTCGACCTCGGCCTCGTGCCGGGCGACCGGGTGATCGTGCAGATCCCCAATGTCGCGGCCTTCCTGCCCGCCGTCTTCGGCCTGTTCCTGGCCGGGCTGATCCCGGTCTATGCCCTGCCTGCGCATCGCGAGACGGAACTGGCGCATTTCGCCCGCAAATCGGGCGCGCGGGCGATCGTCACCGTCGACCGCCACGAAGGCTTCGCCTATCCGCCGCTGGCCGAAAAGCTGCGCGCCGAGGTGCCCGCCCTTGCCCATGTCATCGTGGCGGGCGAGGCGGGCGGGCATGTCGCCTTCGACGGGTTCCGCGCGGACGGGCGCGACCTGCCCCGGCCCGATCCGGCCTCGGTCGCCTTTCTCCAGATCTCGGGCGGCTCCACCGGGCTTTCCAAGCTGATCCCGCGCACCCATGACGATTACATCTACAGCTTCCGCGCCAGCGCCGGGATCTGCGGGCTGGACGCCGAAAGCGTCTATATGTGCGCCCTGCCCGCCGCCCATAATTTCGCCATGAGCTCGCCCGGCGTCTTCGGCGCGCTTTCAGCCGGGGCGCGGGTGGTGATGGCGCCGAATGCGGCGGCCGAGACCGCCTTTTCCCTGATCGCGCGCGAGGGGGTCACCATCACCGGCGTCGTGCCGCCGCTGGGGCTTCTGTGGATGGAGGCCGCGCGCAAGACCCCCCACGACCTGGGCAGCCTGCGGGTGCTTCAGGTCGGCGGCGCGAAATTCATGCCCGAGGCGGCGGCGCGGGTGCGCGGCGCGCTCGGCTGCGGGGTGCAGCAGGTCTTCGGCATGGCCGAGGGGCTGGTGAACTACACCCGCCTCGACGACGACGAGGCCACGATCCTCACCACCCAGGGGCGCCCGATCAGCCCCGACGACGAAATCCTCGTCCTCGACGATGCGGGCGCTCCGGTCCCCGACGGCACCCCGGGCCATCTGCTGACCCGCGGCCCCTATACGATCCGCGCCTATCACGACGAACCGGCGGCCAATGCGCGCAGCTTCACCCCCGACGGGTTCTACCGCACCGGCGATATCGTCATCCGCCGCCCCGACGGCTATCTGACCGTGCAGGGCCGCGCGGGCGACCACATCAACCGGGCGGGAGAGAAGATCTCGGCCGAAGAGGTCGAGGACCATCTTCTGGCCCATCCGATGGTCTTCGACGCCGCCGTGGTCTCGATCCCCGACGACTATCTGGGAGAGCGCAGTTGCGCCTTCGTCATCCCGCGTGAGGGCGGGGCGCGCCCGAAGGCCGCCGAGATCAAGGCCTTCATGCGCACGCGCGGGCTTGCCGAGTTCAAGGTGCCCGACCAGGTGGTTTTCGTGACGGAATTCGCCACCACCGCCGTTGGAAAGATCAGCCGCAAGACGCTGCGCGCCGCCCTTCGGGCGCAGTTTCTCGAGAAGGAGACCGGGGCATGAGCCTGACGCTGGAACGGATGCGCGCCGATATCGCGCGGATGATCCACCTCGACCCCGAGGAGATCGGCGATACCGACAGCCTGCCCGACCTCGGGCTCGACAGCCTGCGGCTGATGCGGCTGGCGATGGAATGGGAAGAGGCCGGGCTGAAGGCCGATTTCTCGATCCTGGCCGAACACGGCACCCTGGGCGAATGGTGGGCCGAAATCTCGGCGCGGGGGCTGGCGGGCTGAGATGGACGGCAACGGGGCACCGCCCGGAAGCTTCGCGCTGACCGAGGCACAACAGGGGTTGTGGTATTTCCAGGCACTCGATCCCGCCAATCCGATCCTGAACACCGGGCAATATCTGGAACTGTCGGGCGCGGTCGACCTCGCCGCCCTGCGCGAGGCCATGGCGCGGACCATCCACGAGACCGGCGCGCTGCGGCTGCGCTTCGGCCCCGGGCCGGTGCAATGGCTGGCCGAGGCGGGGCCCGAGATGGCCGAGGTCGACCTGACCCGCCATCCCGCCCCCGAACCCGAGGCGCTGGCGCGGATGCAGGCCGACAGCGGCCGCGCGATCGACCTCGCGCGCGACCAGAACGCTGCCTTCACGCTCTTCCATCTCGGCGGCGGGCGGTATTTCCTTTACCAGCGCATCCACCATCTGGCCATCGACGGCTACGGCTTCGTGCTGCTGACCAACCGCATCGGCGCGCATTACGGCCATCTGACCGCGCAGGCGCCCGAGCCCCGGGCCTTCCGCGGGATCGAGACCGCCTTCGAGGAGGATGCCGCCTATATCGCCTCGCCGCAGCGCGACGGCGATGCCGCCTGGTGGCGCGCGAGGATGGCCGACCTGCCCGAGGTCACCGGCCCGGCCCCGGGCCGCGCCGTCAGCGCCGGGCATTTCCTGCGCCACGCCACCTGGATCGCGCCCGACCTGCTGGCGCGGCTGCTGGACTGGTCGGACCGGAACCGGATGAACTGGACCGATGTGCTGACCGGCCTTGTCGGCGCCTATCTGGCGCGCTGGACCGGGGGCGAGGTGGTGGCGGGCCTGCCCTTCATGGCGCGGATGGGCCGCAAGATCGCAAACCTGCCCTGCATGGCGATGAACGTCCTGCCGCAGCGCATCAGGCCCGACGAGGATGCCGCCCTGGCCGACTGGCTCGGCCCGCTGCTGCAGGAGATGCGCGAGGCGCGGCGCCACGGCCTCTACCGTTCCGAGGCGCTGCGCCGCGATCTCGGCCTCGTCGGGGGGGCGCGCAGGCTTTACGGCCCGCTGATCAACATCCAGCCCTTCGACCGCCCGCCGGTCTTCCCCAGGCTGGAGGTGAAGCTGCACATCCTGGGCGCCGGGGCGGTGGACGACCTGACGCTGACCTTCCGGGGCGATCCCGAAAGCGGCATGCTGTTCGAGGTCGACGCCAATCCGGCGCTTTACGATGCCGAGGTCATCGCAGGCCATTCCGCGCGCCTTCCCGCCTTTCTGGACGCGACACTGCGGGCGGGGCGGCTGGCGCCGGTCGCCACCGCCACCCCCGCCGAGATCGCGCGGATCGACGCCGCCAATGCCGCGACGGCCCATCCCCTGCCCGACACCACGCTGACCGCGCTGATCGAGGCGCAGATGCAGGCCCGACCCGAGGCCCCCGCGCTGGTCTTCGGCGACGAGGTGCTGAGCTATGCCGAACTCGACCGGCGCAGCGCGGCGCTGGCCGCGCATCTTCAGGCGCGCGGCGCCGGGCCCGACCGGCTGGTCGCGGTGCTGCTCGACCGTTCGGTCGAGCTTTCGGTGGCGCTGGTCGCCGTGCTGCGCGCCGGGGCGGGCTATCTTCCGCTCGACCCCGACCACCCGCCCGCGCGGCTGGCGGGGATCCTGGAACAGGCCCGGCCCGTCGCGGTGCTGACCTGTGCCGCGCTTGCGGACCGCCTGCCCGGCGACGCGCCGCTGCTGATCTGCGAGGACTGGCCGGACGACGAGGGCCGCCCCTCGGGCCGTCCCGCGCCCGGGGATCTGGCCTATGTCATCTTCACCTCGGGTTCGACCGGGGCGCCCAAAGGCGTCATGATCGAACATCGCGCCATCGTGAATCGGCTGCTCTGGATGCGCGACCACTACGGATTCGAACATCGCGACCGGATCCTGCAAAAGACCCCGGCAAGCTTCGACGTCTCGGTCTGGGAGTTTTTCCTGCCCTATCTCTGCGGCGGAACCCTGGTCATGGCGCCCCCCGGCGCGCATCGCGATCCGGTCGAACTGGCGCGGCTGATCCGCAACCATGGCATCACCACGCTGCATTTCGTGCCCTCGATGCTCTCGGCCTTCCTGGCCGCGCCGCAGGCCCGGGGGCTGCAACTCGCGCGCGTGTTCTGCTCGGGCGAGGAGCTGACCGCCGACCAGCGCGCGCGCTTCCACGCCACCGTCACCGCCGGGCTGCACAACCTCTACGGCCCGACCGAGGCGGCGGTGGATGTCAGCCACTGGTCTGCCACGCCGGACGACCGCTCGAACCCGCTGCCGATCGGCTTTCCGGTCTGGAACACCGCGCTGCGGGTGCTGGACGACCGGATGCGCCCGGTGCCGCCGGGGCTAGCGGGCCATCTCTATCTTGGCGGGGTGCAACTGGCGCGCGGCTATCTGGGCCGCCCCGACCTGACCGCCGAGCGTTTCGTCCCCCATGAGGGCGCGCGGCTTTACGCCACCGGCGACCTGGCCCGGCTGCGGCCCGACGGGGCGGTGGTCTATCTGGGTCGCTCGGACCATCAGGTGAAGATCCGGGGCCTGCGGATCGAGCTGAGCGAGATCGAGGCCGCGATCATGGAAACCGGCCTCGCGCGCGAGGCGGTGGTGATCGCGCGCGAGGAGAATGGCGAAAAGCGCCTCGTCGGCTATGTGGTGCCCGCGGGGGGCCATCGTCCCGGCGCCATCGCGGCGGCGCTTGGGGCAAGGCTGCCCGCCTATATGGTGCCCGCGGCCGAGGTCGCGCTCGACGCGCTGCCGGTCACCGCGAACGGCAAGCTCGACCGCAAGGCGCTGCCCGCCCCGGTCTTCGCCGCGCGCGGGCGCGCGGCCGAAACGCCGACCGAGATCCTGCTGGCCCGGCTTTTCGCCGAGATCCTGCATCTCGACGCGCCGCCCCCGGCCGAGGCGGATTTCTTCGCCCTGGGCGGCGACTCGCTGTCGGCGGTGCGGCTTGCGCTGCGGATCGAGGAAGAGACCGGGCGCGAAACCGGCATCGGCACGATCTTCGAACATCCCGCCATCGCGGCGCTGGCGCAGCGCCTGGATGGTATCGCGGACGGTATGGCGGCCGGGGACGGCTTGGGCCCGCTGCTTCTGCTGGCCGAGGGGGATCCGGCCGCGATGCCTTTGGTGCTGCTGCATCCCGCCGGGGGGCTGGGCTGGGGCTACCGGACGCTCGCCCGCGCCATCGCGCCCGAGCGGCGGGTCTATGCGCTGCAACATCCCTGCCTCGATCCGGCGCAGCCGGTCCCCTCCAGCCTGACCGCCCTTGCCGCCGGTTACAACGCGCGGCTGGCGGCGGCGGGACTGGGCGGGCCGCTGCATCTGGCGGGCTGGTCAGTCGGCGGGCTGATCGCGCAGGAGATGGCAGTCCAGCGCGGGGAAGCGGTCGGCATGGTCGCGCTGCTGGACAGCTATCCGGCGGATGTCTGGCGCGCAGAGCCTGAACCCGATCCGGTCGCGGCGCTGCGCGCGCTGCTCGCCATCGCCGGCCACGATCCCGACGGCCATCCCGAACTGGACAGCCGCGCCAAGGTGGTGGGCTTCCTGCGCCGGGGCGGCGGCGCGCTGGCCGCCCTGCCCGAGCCGGTGCTGGACGCCGTGGTGCGGCTGGTCACCAGCACCAACCGCCTGGTGCGCGGCCATCATCACCGCGCGATGTCCGGCCGCCTGACCCATATCCGGGCCGGGCGGGACCACCGCGACCGGGACCTGACGGCGGCGCTCTGGCAACCATGGGCCGCCGAGGTCGCCGCCCATGAAATGCCCTTCCTGCATGCCCAGATGATCTCGGCCCCGGCGGTGGCGCAGATCGCGCCGCTTCTGCGCGCGGCAATGGCGGATCAGCCCGCCGCGTAGGGCAGCGCCAGCGGAAAGGATCCGGCCAGGGTCTGGATATGGACATGGCCGGGCAGCACATGCAGTTGCGGCGCGGGCCCCTGGTGGCCGGCCAGCGCCCGCACCAGCGCCAGCGTCGCCGGGGCGGGCCCGTCGGGCGGCGGGCCGCCGCTGCCCGAGCGTTTCTCGCGATCGCCGAGCGCCACCAGCAGCGGCGCCAGCGCATGCCGCGCCCTTGCCGCATCGGCGATGCGGCGGATCAGCGGCTCGTCCCACCAGATAGAGGGGCTGATCGCGGCGAACCGCGCGAAGGCCTCCGGTCGGGTGAGCAGGGCGTAAAGCGCGAAGAGCCCGCCGAAGGAATGACCCCACAGCGTGCGGCGCGCCGGATCGACCGCGATCCCCGCCTCGGCGGCCTCGCGCAGCGGGCCGGTGAGCCGGTCCAGAAACAGCGCGGCGCCCCCCGCCATCCGCCCCTCATGCACCGGATCGGGACGGATGCCGTCGCCGGGCCCGTCCGGTGCGGTGAAATCCAGCGTCCGCAATTCGCGCGCGAACTGGCGGTCGGTGTCGTAGCCCACCCCCACCAGCACAAGGCCCGGGGCAAGATCGAGATGGCTCTGGTCGAGATAGTCGAAGGCCGCATTGCCATCGAGAAGATAGGCCACCGGCCACCCCCCCGGCGGGGGCGGCGCTTTCGGCACGGCCAGGAACAACCGGTGCCCCGGCCCGGTCCCGACCGCCTTCTGCGACAGCACATGGGTCGGGCTGCCGGTCACGAAAAGTTGCAGCTCCGCAGGCCGGGTGGCATGGGCCGGGCCGACTTTTCCGGTCTCTGACATTCCCTGATCCCCGCGCGCATCGCGCCAAAGCAAGTTGACAATTGTGCTCAAGAATATACTGATGCGCCCGTCGAATGCCAGCCTGTCAAGACGGACCAGCCCCTCGACCACAATTCTGGATTTGGAGAGGATCATGGCGAATTTTCCCGGTAATTTCTTGCGTGTAACGCTTGGCGGCACCGCGCTGGCGGTGATGGCGCTGGTCGGCCCGGTCGCGGCGGAAAGCGTCTTCACGCCCACCGGCCTGGGCTTTGTCGGCAATGTCAGCGCCAGCTCGGCCGAGCGCGGCAAGCCGATCGTCGCGGGCGGCAAGGCGGTGATCGCCGGCACCGGCCTGCTGCCGGGCCAGGAAATCACCCTGCAACGCGGCGCCACCGTCCTGAGCGGCGACACCCCGGTGATCGTCGATGCCGAGGGCAATTTCAGCGTCGAGGTCGATGTGGATTCCGAAGCCTCCGTCGGGCTTCAGCCCGTGCTGGTGATCGCCGAGAAACCGGCCGCCGCCACCGTGGTCGAGGTGAAGGTCTCGCCCGACCTGCCGCTTTCGGGCGCCGAGAAATTCGAGGCGACCGTGGTCGCCACCCCGGCCAGCCCCTACCAGACCGCCTATAGCGCGGCCTCGAACGCGATCTTCGTGACGGCCGCGGTCGGGCGCCCGCCGGTCACCGACTCGACCCTGTCCAAGGTCGATGCGACCACGCTGGAAACGCTTGCCTCGATCAACCCCGCCGCCGCCCCGGCCCGCCCGGACGGCAGCGACGGCGGGCTGTTCGCCGTCTACGGCATCGCCGTCGACGATGTGAACGGCAATGTCTGGGTGACCAACACGCGGCAGAACACCCTTTCGGTCTACAGCCAGGCCGACCTGTCGCTGGTCAAGCAGTTCGAGCCCGGCGTGACCCCGCATGCCTTCAGCGTCGAGATCGACGCCGCCAAGGGCCGCGCCTTCGTCAGCCTGGGGCGCGGCGCCACGATCGAGGTCTTCGACACCACGACGCTTGAGCATGTCGGCTCGGTCGCGCTGCAATCTACGGTTCGCGGCCAGAGCTTCGGCGGCCAGGACATCGACCTCGACGCCGAAAGCGGCACGCTGGTCGCGGTCAGCAACACCACCGCCGAGATCGCCGTGCTGGACACCGAAACGCTTGAGGCCCGTGTGCTTCCGGTGGCCGGGCTGCGCAGCGCCTCGTCCATCGCCTATGACGCCAAGGACGATGTCGTCTTCATCGTCGCCCAGGGGTCGGACAATGTCGTGATCGCCAAGGCCTCGGACGGCAGCGTGCTGCATGACGTCAAGACCGGCGCCGGCGCGCTTTACGTCACCTTCGAGCCGGTCAGCGGCCTTGCCTTCGTCGCCAATCGCGGCGCGGGCACGGTGACCGTGGTCAGCCCGGCGGGCGAGGTGGTCGCGAACCTCGACGCGGGCTCGCTGCCGAACGAGGTCAAGGCCGACGGGCTGGGCAATGTCTGGCTGGTGAACAAATCCTTGGGCGACGAGGATGCCACCGGCAACCGCCTGCACAAGCTGACCCCGGTCGCGCAATAATCCCCCGGGCCGGGCGTGCCCTTGCGCGCCCGGCCCCCTCCCTGCTTCGCCCGCACCTGCCCTTCGCTTGCAAAGGCCCGCCCATGCTTCGCGCGATTGCCCTGGTCGTGGCCCTGATCGCCGCCCTGCCCGCCCGGGCGGAAGTGCGCGCGACCGACATCCTGGGGCGCGAGGTGGTGCTGGACACCCCCGCCCGCCGCATCGTCCTGGGCGAGGGACGGCACATGTCGGTCCTGGGCCTGCTGCATGACGATCCGGTCGCGCTGGTCGCTGGCTGGCGGCTGGACAAGGCGCTCGACCCGCCGACGCTCGACGCTTATCGTGCCCGCTTTCCGCAGATCGACGCCATCGCCCCGGTCGGATCGGGCAACCGCGACATCTCAGCCGAGGCGGTGATCGCGCTGCAACCCGACCTTCTGGTGCTCTCGCTGATCGACGCCCGCGATCCAGGGATGGCGCATGCGGTCGATCTGATCGAGATCGCCGGGATCCCGGTGGTCTATGTCGATTTCTTCTCGCATCCGCAGGAAAACACCCTGCCGAGCCTGCGCGTCCTTGGCGCGCTGACCGGCGCCGAGGGCCGGGCGGCGGAGTTCGAGGCCTTCTATACCGAACGGCTGGACCGCATCCGCGCGCGGCTGGAGGATCCCGCCATCCCGCGCCCGCGCGTGTTCTTCCATGTCCATGCCGCGCCGCAGGGCTGCTGCTCGACCGTGGGCTCGGGCGTGTTCCATGATTTCATCACCACCGCCGGCGGCCATAACGTCGGGCAAGAGGCGGTGGAGAACGTGCTGGGCAGTGTCAGCATGGAATTCCTGCTGGCGTCGCAGCCGGATTTCTACATCGCCACCGGCGGCGCGCATATGGCGGCGCGCGGCGGGCTGGTGCTGGGCTCGGCCGTGGATCCGGCCGAGGCCGAGGCCAGTTTCCGCGCGCTGATCGCCGCCCCGGGCTTTGCCGCGCTGCCCGCGGTCGAGGCCGAACGGGCCGCGGGGGTCTGGCACCTGTTCAACGATTCACCCGTGCATATCGCGCTGATCGAATATCTGGCCAGGACCTTCCACCCCGATCTTTTCGCCGATATCGACCCGGCGGCGACCCTGGATGAGATCGAGACCCGCTTCTCGCCGGTGCGGGTGCCCGGCACCTGGTGGGTCGGCGGCGCACCATGAGCGGGGCCGTCCTCGCCCGGTATCACCGCCGCAACCGGCGGCGCCTGCTGCTTGTCGCGGGCATGGGGCTGGCGGCGGTGCTGGCCCTGGTCCTCGACATGACGACCGGCCCGGCGGGCCTGCCCTTCGGCCAGGTGCTGGGCGCGCTGACCGGGCTGGTCGAGGTGCCGCGCGCCGCCGAGGTGATCGTGTGGAACGTCCGGCTGCCGGTGGCGCTGATGGCGCTTCTGGTGGGCGCCGCGCTGGCGCTGGCGGGGGCCGAGATGCAGACCGTCCTGGAAAACCCGCTGGCCGAGCCGTTCACCCTGGGCGTGTCGGCCGCCGCCGCCCTGGGCGCCGCGATGGCCATCGTGCTGGGGCTGGTGATCCCCGGCCTGCCGCCGGTCTGGGGGGTTTCGGCCAATGCCTTCCTGTTCGCGCTTGGCGCGCTTTTGCTGCTGCAACTGCTGGGCCGGTTGCGCGGCGGCGGGACCGAGGTGCTGATCCTTTTCGGCATCGCGCTGAATTTCGCCGCCGGGGCGTTCCTGTCGCTGCTGCAATTCGTGGCCTCGGCCGATGCCTTGCAGCAACTGGTGTTCTGGACCATGGGCAGCCTTGCCTCGGCCACCTTGACCTCGGTCAAGATCCTTGCGCTGGCGCTGCTGGCGACGGCGCCCTTCGCCTTTCGCGCCTCGTGGCAACTGACCGCGCTGCGCATGGGCGAGGAACAGGCCCGCAGCTACGGCGTCGATGTCACCCGCCTGCGTCGCTGGGCGCTGCTGCGCGTCAGCCTGCTGGCGGCGAGCGCGGTCTCCATGGTCGGCATCATCGGCTTCGTCGGCCTGGCCGGGCCGCATATCGCCCGCATGCTGGTGGGCGAGGATCACCGCTTCCTGTTGCCCGCCAGCATCCTGACCGGCGCGCTGGTGATGTCGCTGGCCTCGGTCCTGTCCAAGGTCGTCGTGCCGGGGGTGCTGTTGCCGGTGGGGCTTGTCACCTCGCTGATCGGGCTGCCGATCTTCTTCGCGCTGATCCTGCGGGGGCGCGCGCGATGAACGCGGGACTGGAGATCGGCGACGCGACCGTGCGCTATGGCCGCAAGGTGGTGCTGGACCGCTTCAGCCTGCCCATCCTGCCGCCGGGCCAGGTGACGGTGCTGGCCGGGCCCAATGCGGCCGGGAAATCCACTTTGCTGCGCGGCATCGCCCGGCTGGCGCCGGTGCAGGGGCGCTTCCTGCTCGACGGCGCGGATCTGAGCCGGATGAGCGCGCCGGAACGCGCCGGGCGCATCGGCTTCATGCCCCAGGCCCTGCCCCTGGGCGCATCGCTTTCCGTGCTGGAAAGCACGATCACCGCCCTGCGCGCGGGCGGCGCGCATCACGGGCCGGACGCCGCAGCGCAGGCGATGGCCGTGCTGGACCGGCTGGGCATCGGCGCGCTTGCGACCGAGCCGCTCGACCGGCTGTCGGGCGGGCAGCGGCAGATGGTCGGCCTGGCCCAGGCCACGGTCCGCGACCCCAGGCTTCTCTTGCTTGACGAGCCGACCTCGGCGCTGGATCTGGCGCGCCAGGTCCGCCTGCTGTCCGAGGTGCGCCGCATCGCCTCCGAGGGTCGGGTGGTGCTCGCGGTGCTGCACGATCTGGCGCTGGCCGCCCGCTGGGCCGACCGCATCGCCGTGCTGCACCGGGGCAGGATCCACTCCGAAGGCCCGCCGGAAACCGTCGTCACCCCCGCCATGCTGGCCGAGGTCTACGGCGTCGAGGCCCGGGTCGAGCATTGCTCGCAAGGTCGGCTGACGGTGCTGATCGACCGAGAGCTGCAGGCCGCGCCGTGACCCTGCTGGCCCGGACAAGCCGGTGGATCCTGCGGGGCGAAAGCGCGCTTGGCGCGGCGATCGTCGCGGTGATCGCGCTGGCGGTGCTGGCGGGATCGGTGGCGCGCGGGCTTGGCCTGCCGCTGATCTGGACCGACGAGCTGGCGACGCATCTGATGGTCTGGCTGGCCTTTCTGGGCGCCTCGACGGGGGTCGCGCTGCGCAATCACATGGTGATGGGCCTGCTGCCGGAACATCTGTCCGCCCGGGGGCGACGCATACTGGCGCGGCTGGTCGGCCTGCTGGTGCTGGCGTTCTGGCTGGCGATGCTGGCGGTCTGCTGGCGCTGGCTCGACCCGCCGGGGCTGATCCGGGCGGGCGGCGGCAGGGCGCTGGCGCGCGAGACGTTCAACTTCGTCTGGACCGATCCGACCGTGACCCTGGGGGTCCGCAAGATCTGGTTCTGGCTGATCGTGCCACTGACCTCGGTCACCGGGCTGATCCATGCGCTGGCCGCGCTGGCGGCCGATTGGCACAGCGCGCGGGAAGGGGCCCAGGCATGATCGCGGGCCTGTCCTTTTTCGGGCTGATGGCCCTGGGCCTGCCCTTGGCCTTCGCCATGATCGCCGCCGCCTGGGTGCTGATCCATGAGGGCGGCAACCCGCTTCTGATGCAGGGTTTCGCCCAGCAATTGTTCGCCGGGATCGAAACCCCCGCCATGCTGACCCTGCCCCTGTTCATCCTTCTGGGCGAGGTGATGGGCGCAAGCGGCATCGGGCGGCGCCTTCTGCGCCTGGCCGAGGCGCTGCTGCCGCCCCTGCGCGCGGGCCTGGCGCAGGTGAACCTGCTGTGCAACCTGATGATGGCCTCGGTCCTGGGATCGACCGTCGCGCAACTGACCGTGATGTCGCGGCTTGCGGTGCCCGAGATGGAACGGGCGGGCTATCCGCGCGAAACCGCCGCCACCGTCACGGCGGCCGGAGCGCTGCTGGCGCCCGTCCTGCCGCCCTCGATGAACCTGATCGTCTTCGCCGCCGTGGCGCAACTGCCGGTCGCCGACCTGTTCCGGGCCGCGATCCTGCCGGGCCTTGCCATCGCGCTGGCCTTCGTCCTGGTCATCGCCTGGACCGGACGGCGCGAGAACCTGCCCCACAGCGGCCGGTTGTCGCGGCGCGAGCGTCTTGGCGCGATCCGCCAGGGCCTGCCCGGCCTGTTGGTCCCGGTCACCGCCATCGGCACGATCATGACCGGCATCGCCACCCCGACCGAGGCCGCCGCCTTCGCCACCCTCGCCGCCCTGGGCATCGGCGGGCTGAACGGCGACCTGCGGCCGCGGGCGCTGCCGGGGGTGCTGTCGCGCACGGCGGTCACCTCGGGCGTCGTGCTCTATCTGGTCGCGGCGGCGCAGGTCGTGGCCTGGGTGCTGACCTTCAGCAACGTGCCGCAGCTTGCTGCGAACTGGATCGAGAATGTCGCGGGCTCGCCGCTGATGTTCCTGCTGCTCTTGAACCTGCTGCTGCTGGTCCTGGGCACAGTGCTGGAGCCGATCCCAGCGATCATCCTGACCGCGCCGGTGCTGCTGCCGGTCGCGACCGGGGTCTTCGGCATCGACCCGCTGGCCTTCGGGGTGATCCTTTGCGCCAATCTTGCGCTTGGCCTGCTGACGCCGCCGGTCGGCGCCGGGCTTTACACCGCCGCGCTGATGACCGGGGTCTCGCCCGGGCGGCTGTCCTGGCGGCTGGCCCCCTATTTCATCGCGGTGCTGGCGGTGATCGCCGGCCTGTCGGTGTTGACCGCGCTTGCCGCTTCCTGAGGAGGATAGGATGACGTCTTTCAAATCGCTGCTGGGGGCCGTCGCGCTCTCGCTGGGCGCGCTGGCGCCTGAGGCCCCGGTTCACGCGCAAGAGCTTCGGATCGGGCTGATCACGCCCCCCGCCCATCAATGGACCAAATCCGCCGCCCACCTTGCCGAGCGGCTGGCCGAGGAAAGCGGCGAACGGCTGGTGCTGACCGTCTTCTCCTCGGGCCAGCTCGGCAACGAGGCACAACTGCTGCAACAGCTTCAGGCCGGGGCGCTGGACATGGCCTTCATGACCGTCGGCGAATTCGCCAATCGCGATGCCGAATTCGGCGCGCTGACCGCGCCTTATCTGGTGGAAAGCGCCGAACAGGCGGCGCAACTGCTGGAGGGCCCGACCGCGACCGGGCTGCTGGACAAGGCGCTGGATCTGGGCGTCGTCGGCCTGGGCTGGGGCATGGCGGGCATGCGGATCGTGCTGGTGTCGAAACCGCTGGGCGAGGACGGCACCGTCGCGGGGCGCAAGATGCGCACCGTGCCGCTGGCGCAGGAGCTTGATTTCTGGAGCCGCGCCGGGGCGGCGCCGACGCCGCTGCCGCTGCCCGACCTGTTCGACGCCTATGCCAACGGCCAGATCGACGGCATGCAGATCGACCTCGAAGGCACGTTCAACACCCGCTTTCACGATTATTCGGCGGCGGTGCTGGACAGCGAGCACATGATCTTCCCGATGATCGCCGTGGTCTCGGCCCGCAAATGGCAGACCCTGACCGAAGAGGACCGCGCCCTGATCGCCCGCCTGGTCGCCGAGGAAACCGCCGCCATCCGCGCGGCCTATCCCGGCATCGACGCCGATTACCGCGCCCGCCTGGCCGAGGACGGCGCGCCCCTGGTCAAGGCGGGGCCCGAGATCTTCGGCAATGCCGTCGAGACCTGGTATGAAGAATGGCGCGGCCGCACCCCGATCCTGACCGCGCTGGAGGCCGAGGCCGCCACGCTCAGGTAGAGCCGCCCGGGGGGGGGGCGTCGCGGCGCAAAGGGGTGGCGCCCGTTGCCTCTGTCGGCCCGCCCCTTCCGGGACGCACCTTCGGATGGGCCGGGATCGGGCGGGACAGGCATCGGGCGGGCCGGACAGGGGCGCTCACGCTCGACCTAAACCGGACGAAGGCGCGGCGGGCTTTCCTGCGCGATCTGGCCCCGTTCACGGCGCTGCTGGCGCGGGTCCTGACCGGGGAGGGGGCGGTGCAGCTTCTGGTCGGGCTGCGGCCGCCGTCGCAGATCGAGGCGAAGGTGGCGGCGCTGCGCTCGGGCCCGGCGGAAAGGCCGGGGCAGGATTTCCCGACCGAGGTGCGCCCCCTTGCCGCCGAGATCGACACGCTGCCCGACAGCCGCGCCGAAGAGGCCGAGCGCGCCCGCCGCCGCGCCGCCGATCTGGCGCATGGGCTGAAGACGCCGCTTCAGGCCCTGATGGGCGAGGCTAGGCGCCTGCGCGAGCGCGGCGATCCCGCCGCCGACGGCATAGACCAGATCGCCGACGGCATGCGGCGCCATATCGACCGCGAACTGGCCCGCGCCCGGATCGGCGTCGCCCGCGCCCCCACCCCGGTCGATCCGCTGCGCATCCTTGCCGCTATCGTCGCGGTGCTGCGCTGCACCCCCGAAGACGCGGGTATCGCATGGGAACTGCCGCGATCCGCGCCCGCGAAAGCGCGCATCGATGGCGACGACCGGACCGAGGCGCTTGGCGCGCGGAGGGAGAACGCCGCCCGCCACGCCCGCTCGAAAGTCGCGATCAGCCTTGCGATGGAGGGCGCTTCGCTGCGGATCGCGCCTGGACGATAGCCCCGGGATCGCGGATGCGGATCTCGCGCGGATCCGCGAGCGCGGCGTCCGGCTCGACAGCCACGGATCCGGCAGCGGCCTCGGGCTGGCGATCGCGGGCGAGATGGTGGAGCAGGCCGACGGTCGGCTGGTGCTTGAGAACGCGCAGGCGGGCTTTCGGGCCTCGATCCTGCTGCCCGCGGCGTGAACCCGGCCTGGGTCGCGCCCAAGTCACGGGGCGCTCCCGCTCAAAGCCGGGGACGCCGGAGCTCGAAGACCTCTTCGACCGCGCCGAAATCCAGATAGCCCAGCCGGGCCAGGGGCGCATAACGGGTGACGTCGAAGCGCCCCTCCCCGGTCAGGCAGTCGTCGCGCAGATGCACGGCCAGAACCTCGGCGATGACGAGGCGGTTGTCGCTGCCCTCAAGATCCACGATCCGGCCAAGGCGGCATTCCAGCGCGGCCGGGGCATCGGCCACCCTGGGGCAATCGATCAGCCGACAGGGCGCGACGGGAATGCCCAGGGCCTGGAACTCGTCCGTCTCGCGCGGATAGGGGGCCGAGCTTGCGTTGAGCCGCGCCGCATCCGCCACCCCGGCGATATTGACGCAGAAGACACCGGTCTGGCGGATGTTGTCGAAACTGTCCTTGCCCTCGGCCCGGTCGGCCTTGCGCCCGACCGAGGACACGACGATCTGCGGCGGCGCATAGGCGACGGCGGTGAAGAAGGAATAGGGCGCAAGGTTGTGCCGCCCCTGGGCGTCGCGGCTTGAGATCCAGGCCACCGGCCGGGGCGAGACGATGGCCGCGAAAGGATCATGCGGCAGGCCGTGGCCCTGTGCGATACTGTAGAACACCCGTCGCCCCCCGATCCTGCGCGGCCCCGCGTTCCGGCGCTACAGCCCGCGAAGCCATTCCATCACCTCGGCCGCCGCGGTGACATCGCCGTATTTCTGGCCGATATCGTAAAGATTGGCCAGATGCGGCGCCTCGGCCCGGTCGGCGCAGCAATCGGCGGGCACCAGCACGTTGAACCCGGCCTGGACCGCATCCACCACCGAGGCGCGCACGCAGCCCGAGGTGGTGGCCCCGGTGACGATCAGCGTATCCACCCCCGCCCCGGTCAGAAGCGCGGCCAGATGCGTCCCGGCGAAGGCCGAGGCGCCCTTCTTGGCAAGGATCGGATCCCCGGGCAGGATGCCGGTCGCGGCATCCACCTGGACCAGGCGCGAGCCTTCGAGCAGCGCGGCCATGCCGATCGCCTTGCGCAGCCAGGGCAGATGCGCGATCTCGCCCGGCTGATAGGCGATGGTGGTATAGATGACGGGAAAGCCCCTGGCGCGGGCCAGATCGGTCAGGCCGCGCGTGGCCGCGACCTGCGCCCCCATCGGGGCGGCGGTGGGATAGCGGGCGGGATCGGTGAAGCCATAGGTGAAATCCACCACCAGGACGGCGGGCCTTCGCCCCCTTGGCACCGGGCGGCCAAACCCCGCCGCGTCATAGACGGTTTCTTGCGTCATCGCTGTCTCCTTCGGGAAAAACGCGGCCCCGCCGCCGGGGCGAGGGGGCCGCAAGGCTCAGGAAGAGAGAGGGGTCAGTCGCGGGCCATCTGGATTTCCTTGACGACGATATCGCCGTCGACCACCACCGGCACGTCGTCGAGGAACAGCGAGCAGTCGCGCATCGGGATGTCCAGGTGGCAATGGGTGTCGTTCGGCCCGCCGAGCTCGTTGTTCGGCCCGGTCGAGAACATGACATTGCCGTAGAAGCTGCGCGGCTCCATCCCCATGCCGCCCTCGAAGCTGCCGGGGACGAAATTGTGCCATTTGGCATGGGGGTTCATGCCCCAGCCGACATGGCTCATCCCATAGCCGCGCCTGTCGTTGAAACTGTCCATGTAGGATTTGACGATCTGCGCCTCCAGCCCGCCGCGAATGTCGGTGATCCAGCCCTTTTCGATCGTATAGGTGATCGGCTCGCGCACCATCAGGTTCTGCGGCAGCAGGATATCGCCCGGCGCGACCACGATCCGGCCATCGACGCCATCGTCGTCGCCGCCGGTGAACACGAAGCCCGAGGGCCAGTGGTCCCAGCGGCCGGGCGTGTCGTTGCAGGCATATTCGGCCATGGTCGGATAGGTGTTCAGCCTGTAGGTGACATCGGTGCCATGGGCCGAGGTGATGCGCATCACCTTGGCCTTTTCAAGGATCGAGGCCGCGATCTCGACCTTTTCGCGCAGTTCGGGGTAGGGCATCATCCGCGCCAGCAGTTCGGGCGGCTCGACCGCCGTCAGGATGCGGGTGCCCGCCGCCTGGATGGCGAATTGCTCGGGCGAGAACAGCAGGAACACGCAGTCGATCAGCATGTCGCAGTTCTTCAGCGCCTCGACCGCGTCGGGCATGGCGGCAAGGCCCGTGACCCCCACCGACCAGCCGTCGCTCGGTAACGGCGCGGGCAGGCGCATGTGATACATCCGCGCCCCAAGGCGCTGGCCCGCGGCCATGAAGGCATCGGCATAATCGAGCCGGTCGTTGCCCTGGGTCAGCACCACGAGGCGCTCGCCCTCATGCACGCCGGACATCTTCAACTGATGCAGGCAGATTTCGGTGAAGCTTGCTTGATCCATTTCTGTCTTCCCTGTTCTGGTCGTTCGGTTCAGGCGGAGAAATCAGTGGCCAAAAAATCCTTGGCGGAAAAATCCATGACGGCGGCAAGGAACCCCTCAAGATCGTCCCAGGGGATCATGTGGCCCGCCCCCTCGACGCGGCGGATCTCGATCCCGGGCACCAGCGCGGCGATCTCTTCGGCGTCTTCGGGCAGGACCACGGTCGCGCCCCCGGCGATCACGAGCCGCGCAGGCAGACCGATCTTCGGCAGGTCGGCATGGATGTCGTCGGTCGAGAAGCCCTCGAACGCCTGGCGGATCGCGCCCCATCGGCATGTGTGCAACCATTCGGCCCGCAAGGCGCGCTGTTCCTCGGTCCAGGAGGGGCAGAAGGCCCGCATCTCCTCGGCCGAGCAGCCCTTTTCGGCCAGGCGGATGGAATCGCCATACCAGGCCCAGTTCGCGGGATAGCGTCGACGGCCCGGCCCCGAGACCGGCGGATCCACCAGAACCAGCCCGGCGAAGGGCGCGGGATCGCGGGCGGCGGCGCGGATCGCGATCCGCGCGCCCATGGAATGGCCCAGGACGATCGGGCGGCGCATGTCGGCCGCCACGGCGATGGCATCGCCCGCCATGGCGTCCAGCGTGTAATCCAGATCGCCCGACTGGCTGAGCCCCCTGCCCCGCACATCCAGGATATGGGTGTCGAACCGTTCCGCCAGCCGCGCACCCACGAAGCCCCAGGTGATCGCGGGCGAGGTGATCCCGGGGATCAGCAGAAGCTGCGGCGCCCCCCCGGGCCCGGGGTAATGCAGCAGGTGCTGGCGGATGCCGTTGGCGTGAAGGTTATAGCCGCGTGCCATGGTCCGCCCCCTCAATAGCCGCCCGAGAGCAGCGCGCTGCCCCCCGGCACCCTGGTCGGCAGGCCCAGGCCGCGCAGCATCGACCAGGTGGTGGCGATGGCGGCGGTCAGGACGGGTTTGCCGGTCTGCGCCTCGACCAGCGGCACCGCCGGAAGCGAGGGCATCTGCACGCAGGCCGAAAGCACGATCACATCGGCATCGGCGTAATCCATGCCCGCGACGATGCCCGGCAGGTTCATCGGATCATGCGCGGCCACGGCCAGGTTGTCCTGGATTTCAAGCGCGCGGGAATCCGTGACCTCGAACCCCTCGTTGGCGATGTAATCGACCACCATCGCGGTCAGGGGCTTCATATAGGGCGTGACGACGGCGATCTTCCTCGCGCCAAGCGCCTGAAGCCCTTCGATCAGCGCGCCCGCGGAATTGACCACGGCGCCCGCGCTGCCATTGCCGCGCACCACGCCCGTCAACCGCTCGGCCGAGGCGCGGTGATAGCCCAGCCCCATCGACATGATCGCCACCAGACAGGCATAGCCCATGACATCGACCCGGGCGTCGGACAATTCCAGCGCGCAGCGGTCCGAGGCGGCGTCCATCGCCGACAACTCGTCCCTGGTGACGTGCTTCATGCGCATCCGCGCCGAATGGAAGGTGAAACGCTCCGGCGCGATGGTCTCGCGCAGGCGCAGGAGCGCGGGGATCTCGGTCTCCATCGTGACGTTCGACGAGGGGACGATCTGTCCGATACGGATGGGCTTCATGGTCTGGCCTGACTGTCTGGGACTGTTTTTGCGGATCTTGCGGGCGATCAGGCGGCGCGGCGGGCCGCGAAATCGCGCGGGTCGTAGTCGTAGACCCAGTCGGTGTTGATGCCGGTGGTGCGGGGATCTTCCTTGGCGCGGCGGGCGTATTCGGCATCGCGCGCGGCCATCTCGTCCTCCGAGGGCAGGTGATAGGTCCGGCCGCGCTCGCGCGCCTCAAGCTGGACGCGGGCGGTGCGGGGCAGGCGCTCGGCCTCATAGGCGGCAAGGGCGGCGCCGGGCGCATCGGGATGCAGGGCCAGCGCCTGGGCCAGGACATAGGCGTCCTCGATCGCCATGGCCGCGCCCTGCGACAGGAAGGGCAACATCGGATGGCAGGCGTCGCCCAGAAGCGTGACCGCGCCCTTCGACCAGCCCGGCATCGGGTCGCGGTCGAAAAGGCCCCAGTTGTAGACCTCGTCCACGCCTTCGAACAGCTTTTGCAGATCGGGGTGCCAGCCCTCGAAATCCTTCAGCATGGCCGTGCGCGAGGACCGCGCGCTCCAGCTTTCCTCGACCCATTCCGCCGCCTCGGTCACCGCGACGATGTTCACCGCCGCGCCGCCCTTGACGTAATAGGTGACGACATGGGCCTTCGGCCCCATCCAGAACGCGCTTTCCGGGGCGACGTGACCCACCACCCCGCCGGTGGGCACCAGGGCGCGGTAGCATTGATGCCCGGTCCAGCGCAGATCGCCCGCGCCGAAGACCTCGCGGCGCACGGCCGAGCGCACGCCATCGGCGCCGACGACCAGATCGGCCTCGAACCGGCTGCCGTCGGCGAATTGAAGCTGCACGCCCGCGCCGGTCTGGGCCACGCCCTCAAGCCGCTTGTTGAAATGGCAGACCTCGGGCGGCAGTTCCGAGGCGAAGACATCCAGCAGGTCGGCGCGATGGATGTGCAGGAAGGGCGCGCGGTAATGGGCGCGGAACTCCTCGCCCAGGTCGATGCGGAAGTTCTGCCGCCCGCTCTGCCAGTGCCGCCCCGAGACCGCGCGCGGGCGGAAGGCCACGGCATCGAGCTTGTGATCCAGCCCCAGCCCCATGATCGCTTTGACGGCATTGGGGGTGATCTGGACCCCGGCCCCGACCTCGCCGAAGGCGGCGGCCTGTTCGAAGAGGGCGACCTCGAACCCCTTGGCACGCAGCGCACAGGCCGTTGCGGTGCCGCCTATGCCACCGCCGATGATTGCGATCTTCATGGGTCTATCCTTGAGTATGAGAATGCAGGGAGGGGGCCGTCCCGCGACACCCCCGAGGGCCCGGGCCGACGCCTATTCGCGCCAGCGCAGCAGCCGCTTTTCCAGACGGCCAAGCAGGCCGCGCTCCACAAGCTGCATGGCGATGATGAAGATGATGGCGATGGCCGCGACCTCGCGCATCCGCAACTGGCGAAAGCTATGGAAGATCGCCGAGCCGATCCCGTTGGGCTGGCCTATGGCCTCGACCACGACGACCAGCTTCCACGACAGCGCGAAGGAAAACCGCATAGCGGTCAGAAAGGCCGGGACAAGCTGGGGGAACAGGACCGCGACCAGCCGCACCGGGCGGGGCAGATGGTAGATCTGCGCCATCTCGTCCAGCGAACGGTCCCGCGCATGCACGTTCGAGCGCACGATATTGGCGACGAAGGGCACGACCGCGACGGTCAGCGCGACGAAGCCCGCCATCTCTCCGGTGCCGAGCGCCAGGATGGCGAAGATGATGTAGACCGGATCGGGCACGGCCAGCGCCAGCGCCAGAAGCGGCTGGAAAAAGGCCTCGGCCCGCGCGCTCAGCCCGATCACCAGCCCCAGGACCACCCCCAGCACCGTCGCCGAGGCGAAGGCCGCCAGCACCCGGCCGAAGGTCAGGCGAAAATTGTCCCAGAACGCGCCCGAGCCAAGCTGGCGCTGGATCGCGGTCAGGGTCGCGCCGATATCGGGCACCCAGGGGCGGTAGTAGAGCGACATCACATGCCAGATCACCAGCATCGAGGCGAAGGCCACCATCGCGGCCGCGATCCGTCCGACGGGGATCGCGCGCAGGATGCGGGGGCCGGGCAGGCGCGGCACCGCGCGGGAAAGCTCAAGACTGGACAAGCTCGGCCTCCTTGCGGGTGGCAAGGCCCCAGGGCTCCTGGACGCGGCGCACGATGTCGCCCTCGATTTCCGAGATGCGCGGATCGTCATAGTCGCGGGGGCGCGCCAGAGGCACCTTGTAATCCTCATGCACGCGGCCCGGGCCGCGGGTCAGGATCAGGATGCGGTCGGCCAGATAGACCGCCTCGCGGATCGAATGGGTGACAAAGACCACCGTGGCGCCGGTGCGCTGGCAGATGCCGGTCAGTTCCTGGCGCAGCGCGCGTGCGGTCACTTCGTCCAGCGTCGACAGCGGCTCGTCCATCAGGATGTAGGAGGGGCGGACCACCAGCGCGCGGGCGATCGACACCCTTTGGCGCTGGCCGCCCGAAAGCCGCATCGGCCAGGCCTCCTTGAACTGCGAGATATGCAGGATCGACAGGATCTCGTCGATGCTGCGCTCCCATTCCTCGCGTGGGACATCCGAGGCGGCCAGCGCGATGGTCAGGTTCTGCCTGACCGTGCGCCAGGGCAGAAGCCGGTGCGACTGGAACACATAACCCAGCCGGGGGTCCTTCGATTTCGGGGTGAAAAGCTGCTGCCCCTCGACCAGGACCCGGCCGCGCGAGGGCGCGTTCAGGCCCGAGATCACGTTGAGCATCGAGGATTTCCCACAGCCCGAGGGGCCCAGAATGGCGACGAATTCGCCCTGCCGGATATCGAAATCCAGCCGGTTCACCGCCTCGTAGCTGCCATAGGAGATCCCGAGGTCCTCAACGCGAAGGACAGAGGGGCGATTGTCTGAACTCATTGGAAAACCGTCTCTTTATGGATAGGTTCGGGCGTCAGCGCCAGCGGAACGTGTATTTTTCCAGATTGCGGATCAGGCCGTATTCGGCGATCAGCACGATGGCCATGAAGACCAGCAGCCACAGGTGCACGTCGATCATGATCATGTATTCCCAGGCATGTTCGAACTTGGCGCCGAAGCCCTTGCGCGCGGCGCCGAAGATCTCGGCCACGACGATCACCTTCCAGGCCAGCGCATGGGCGTTCCTGAGCGAGGAGAAGATGTAGGGCGCGACGAAAGGCGCCCAGACATGGCGCACCTGGTCGAACAGCCCCAGGTGATAGATCTGCGCCATCTGGTCCAGCTCGCGGTCGGCGCTGTTCAGCCCGTCGCGCATCCCCACCGCCATATAGGGAAAGGTGATGAAGGCGACGACCAGGATATAGCCGGTCTCGGAGCCCTTGAAGATCGCCAGCGCCAGGATGGCGGCGATGGCGCTTGGCGTGCGCAGGGCGGCGACGACGTAATAGCCCAGCACCTCGCCCATGAATTTCGAGCGGCTCATCACGAAGGCGGCGATGAAACCCGCAACGATCCCCAGCCCCAGCCCGGCCAGCACCCGGACCAGGGTGATGCCGATGTTGCTCCAGGTGTCGGCGCTGGCCAGAAAGGCCGGAAGCGCGGCAAGGACCCGGGACGGCGGCTCGATGAACGTGGCATGGCGGGCGGCCAGAACCCAGGCCGGCACCAGAAGAAGGAGGGCCAGACCGGCCCAGAAGAAGCGTTCGCTGCGGCGCATTCCGGCCCCCCTTGGCGTTACGGGCGCGGGCCGATCACGTCTTCAAGCGTGACCAGGGTGCCTTCGGGAACCTCTTCGATGACCGATCCGTCCTCGGCCAGCTTTTCAAGGAATTCGGTCGCGGCGGCGCGCTTTTCATCCGACCAGTCGTTGGTGAAATAGCCGTATTCGTTGCCGTTCCCGATCACCTTGGTCAGGACCGCCTCGCTGGTGATGCCCAGCTTTTCGGCGACATAGGGCTTGTTCAGGATCTCGTAATCGCTGTCTATCAGAAGCTGGATCGCCTCGTCATAGGCATCGCGCACGGCATAGGCGAGCGCGGGATTCTCGCGCATCCAGTCGCCATGCATGGCGATATTGGTGATCCAGGGCGCGAAGCCGCCGGTGAATTCCGAATAATCGGCATGGGCCTGCAAGAGATAGCGGCCGTCGGTCTCGACCATCGCGGCCGAGGCGAAGGTCTCGAAGTTGAAGATCGCCTCGACCTCGCCCTGGGCCAGCAGCGGCACCAGCGCCGCCGGGCCGACCTGCGACATCTGGTATTCCTCAAGCACGTCGAAGCCAAACATTTCCTGCACGATCAGGCGGATGAAGGTGGTGGTGCCGCTGTCGGCGCCGAAATGGCCGACCTTGCGGCCCTTCAGATCCTCGGGCGTCCGGGCCTCCGAACTGCCGGGCACCACGATCCCCAGATAGAGGTTGCCGACCGGATAGACCGCCGAGACGTCAAAGCCCTCGGCCCGGGCGATGGCGACGCCCAGAAGGTCGTTGTCCATCGAGACATCCGAATTGCCGATCAGGAAGTTCTGGAACAATCCGTCACTGGGCAGATATTCGAAGACGCCCTCGAAACCGTATTTCCTGTCGAGCCCTTCGCCCTCGATGATCATCATCGGCACGCCGCCGATGCTGCCCGCAACGGCCTGAAGCGTGACTTTCGGCTGATCCTGACCAAGCGCGGGAAGCGCAAGCGCGGTCAGCCCGGCGGCCAGCAGGCCGCGGAAGATTCTGGCATTCATGTCTGAGACCCTGTTGGTTGGCTTGTTTGTTGTGAGTGAGACTCACCTTATGGCGGCAAGATAATTAATCAAGCATATAATTAATAAATTTCCCTCCCCCGCCTCTCTCCTGTAGAGGTGGCGTGGAATGTCGCTTGCGCGGGCGGCATCCGCCCCCGAAACCGCATATGTTTTGGGCGATACGGGTTCCGAGACCGTCCTTGCGGCGGTCTCTTCCGTGGTCCGGGGCCAAGCCGGGCCTGTCGGGCTGACAGGCCCGGGAGGTGGGGCTAGTGTCGCGAAAAAGTGGAAAGTCGTCCATGTCAGATCGAATCGCCGAAGCCCGCGCCGCCGAAACCAGCGCCGCCGGAAGCAGCCCAAGGGTCGCGCCCAGAAACCGCCGCCCCGGTCGGCCCGAGGGGCAGACCAAGCTGGCCGACGAAATCCTGGACGCAGCCGAGGTGCTCTTCGCCGAACAGGGCTATGCCGGAACCACCCTGCGCCAGGTGGCCGAAAGGCTGGGGGTGACGCCCGCGATGATCGCCTATTACTTCCAGAACAAGGACAACCTGTTCCGCGACGTCTTCACCCGGCGCGGCAAGCGCATCGCCAGCCAGCGGATGGAGCGGCTGGCCCAGTTGCAGGCCCGCGGCGGCTATGAGGTCGAGGATCTGGTGCGCGCCTTCATCCAGCCCTCGGCCGAACTGTTCGGCGACGACCAGGGGCGCGCCTTTCTCAAGCTGCATGCCCGGCTGCATATGGAGCCCGAGTCGCTTTCGTTCGAGCTGCGCAGCCTCGTCTACAACGAATCGACCCGGGCCTATGCCGATGCCTTCGCCGCGCTTCTGCCCGGCGTTTCGCGGCGCGAGGTCTTCCAGCGGGTTTCCCTGCTGGTGGGCGCCTATCTCTACGCCTATTCCGGCACCAGCCGACTTGACGACCTGCTGGGCGAGGCCGGGGGCACGGTGACCGAGGGCATGTTCGAGACCATCGTCGCCTTTGGCACCGCAGGAATGGCGCGGCGCTGACCGCCCGGTCGCGGGCCCTGAGCGCGCGCGACCGGATGCCGTTTTGCAAAGGCCGGGGCCGGATCAGTCCGGCGCGTCGAGGTCGATCTCGCCGGGGCGGTAGTTTAGCAGTTCCAGCCGGGGCGACGGGTCGCCCGCGCGCAGCATCAGCGTGGTCAGGCTGGCGGGCGCCACCGGGATCAGCGAGGTCGGCGCAAGCCCGAGCAGGCCGTGCAGCACGGCCCGGATCACCCCGCCATGGCAGACCACCAGAAGATTGCGGCAATCGCCCCTGGCGTGCTCGGCCCGCAGCGCCGAGGTCACCCGGGCGGTAAAGGACTCCCAGGGCTCTCCGCCCTCGGGGGTGAAGCGGCCACCGCGCCAGAGCGCGTAATCCCCGGGGGTCTCGGCCATGATCGAGGGAATGGCGCGGCCCTCCCAGAGGCCGACGCTGTGCTCGCGCAGCTCCGGCAGCAGCACGGCCCGCGGATGACCCAGCAGCGCGGCGGTCTCCCGCGCGCGCGCCAGGTCCGAGGAAACCGCGCGCTCTGGCGCGAATGCCGCGATCACTGGCGCCAGCGCCCGGGCCTGTGCCCGGCCCGCCTCGGACAGAGCGATATCGGCCTGGCCCTGAAGCCGACGGTCGGCGTTCCAGACCGATTGGCCATGGCGGACAAGAAGCAGGCGCATCAAAGAATCCTTTCGCCGCTGCGCTGGAACCAGGCGGCGGGCCGCCCGGGCAATGAGACATGCACCCGGTCGCCGACCCGCGCCATGGGCGCGCTGTCCAGAACCGCCGTCAACCGCAGGTCGCCGTCCAGCGCGGTCGCCATGAACCGCCCGGCGATGCTCGAAAGCTCCACAAGCTCCATCGGCAGGGTATCGGCGCCCTCGACCGGCGAAAGGCGCAAGCTATCGGCGCGGAACATCGCAAGGCATTCGGCGGCGGGGGGCGTGACCGGCATCGGCCTGCCATGCATCCGCGCGCCCGATCCCTCTTGCACCACGGGCACGATATTGTTGGGCGGCGTGCCGACGAAGGTGGCGACGAAGGCGGTCGCCGGATTGTCGATCAGGTCCTGCGGCGGGCCGAACTGCTCGATCCGGCCATGGTTGACGACGGCGACATGGGTGGCCATGGTCATGGCCTCGATCTGGTCGTGGGTGACATAGACCGCCGTCGCGCCGGTGGCGCGGTGCAGCCGCATCAGCTCGGTCCGCATCTCGACCCGCAGCTTCGCGTCCAGGTTCGACAGCGGCTCGTCGAACAGCAGCACGCCGGGCTTCGGCGCGATGGTGCGGGCGATGGCGACGCGCTGCTGCTGGCCGCCCGAGATCTCGTTGGGATAGCGGTCGGCAAGGCCCGCGATGTCGAGCATGGCCAGCACCTCGTCCACCCGGCCGCGGCGGGCGGCGGCCTCCATCCCGGCCACCTTCAGCGGCCAGTCGACATTGCCGCGCACCGTCATATGCGGCCAGAGCGCATAGGACTGGAACACCAGCCCCGAATTGCGCCGCGCCGGATCGACCGCCCAGTTGCGGTCGCCGTCGGAAACGGTCTGGCCGTCGAAGACGATCTGGCCGCCGGTGGGCATCTCAAGCCCCGCGAGCATGCGCAGAAGCGTGGTCTTGCCGCAGCCCGAAGGCCCCAGCAGCACCAGGAAGGCGCCGTCCGGCACCGAGAGAGAGACCCGGTCGACCGCCGTGAAGCCGCCGAAGGATTTCGCGAGGTTTTTCAGTTCCAGCATGGATCAGCCCTTGAGCCAGGGTTGCGACTTGGCCTGAAGCCGGTCGGCCAGCAAAGTGGCAAGGATGGAGAGGACGAGGATGACGACGGTGATCGCATTGGCGAATTGCGTGAACCCTTCCGAGGCGTAGCGATAGGCCAGCACGCTCATCACCGGCATGGTGGGGGTGAAAAGCAGCACCACCAGCGACAGGTCGCGGATGATCTTGACGAAGATCAGGATGCCCCCCGCCACCAGCCCGCGAACCGCAAGCGGCACGGTGATGGCCAGCATCCGCCGCGCAAAACCCGCGCCGGTCAGGCGCGCGGATTCCTCCAGCTCGCCCGAGACCTGCTGGATCACCGCCCGGCCGGTCTGCACGCTGAACGGCAGCAGATAGGCGGTGGCCGCGATCACCAGCAGCGCGAAAGTGCCGTAAAGCGCCGGAAAGGGGCCGATGGGGGCGCCCAGATAGGCGATATAGGCCGCGCCGAAGGCGATGCCGGGGATCAGAAGCGGCAGAAAGCTGATCTGGGTGATCGCCGCCGACAGCCAGCCCGAACGATAGCGCGCGGTGGTATAGCTGGCCATCAGCCCCACCGCCATGCCGGTCACCGCCACCGCCAGCCCAAGGCCGAGCGTGATGAAGGTGGCGCGCAGGATGTCGGGATTGTGCAAGATCCCCGGCGTTCCCTGCGCGATCGAGGCGCTCGACAGCCCGGTCCAGTAATGCGCCGTCCAGTTCGAGAACAGCGCCGACGAGGACGGGGCGAGGCTGGAGGCAAGCAGGATGATCACCGGCACGATGGTCGCCGCCGACAGGATCGCCATCGCCACCCCGAACAGGGGCCAGCGCGCGCCGCGCAGCTCGAACCGCCTGGCGCGCCCGCCCTTGCCGGTGATCGTGGCATAGGACCGCCGCCCCGATACCGCGCGGTTCCCCGCCCACAGGATCACGGCCGAGATCGCCACCAGCAGGATGCCGATCACATAGCCGCGCCCGGTCTGGCCGACCTCGATCATGCCGTAAAGCCGGGTGGAGAGCGTCTGCATCCGCACCGGCAGGCCCAGAAGCGCGGGGGCGGCGAAGTTGGACACCGCCCCGGCAAAGCACAGCGATCCGGCGGCGACCAGCGCCGGGGTGATCACCGGCAGCACGATCCCCAGCAGGATCCGCCGCCCGCGCGCGCCCGCGATCTGCGCCGCCTCGACCAGGTCCGAGTTCACCGTGGCCAGCGAGGCGGCGAGGATCGTGAAGGCCAGGCTGAAATAATGCAGCACCAGCACCACCACGGTCGGCACCATCCCCCAGGCCAGCCAGTCGGGAATGGCCAGGCCAAGGCCCTGAAGCCAGCCGGTCTCGCCACCGACGCGGGCGTTGCGGAACAGGCTGCCCCAGGCCAGCGAGGTCGCGAACGACGGGATCATGAACGGCAGCGTCGCCATCACGCCGATGGTGCGGCGGAACGGGATGTCAGTCATCACCACCGCCCAGGCCAGGAAACCGCCCAGAAGCACGCAGGCCCCGGCGACCAGAACGCCCAGGATCAGCGTATTGACCAAGGGCCGCCAGAACAGGTTGGGCGCAAGCCGCCCGGCCAGCACATCGGACCAGGCGCCGACGGCCTCGGGGCTGAGGGTGAACATCACCGTCCGCGCCATCGGCAGGACGATCAGCAAGGTCAGCAGGGTAAGGACGAAAAGCTTCAGCACAAGTCCCGCGGGCAGCGCGGTGCGAGGTCGTGCGGGATCGGGCGCGGCGATGGTCATGCCGTCACATCCTTTCGGAACAGCGGAGAAATCGGGAAAGCCCCGGCACCTGCCCCGCGCAAGCCGCGCCGGGGCAGGGCCGCGCGGGCCTATTGCAGCGTCAGGATCAGGTCGCCCACCTCGGCGCGGATGCGCGCGGTCTCGACGGGCGAGATGCGCCATGCGGTGAACGCATCCAGCGGCACGGCATCGGGATGGGGGGCGATGTCGCTGCGGGTGGCGTAATCCCCCGCGACATAGAACGGCCGGAAGGCCTCGCCCCCGGTGTCGCTGTCGTCGCCCATCATGAAGTCGATGGCCAGGCGCGCGGCGGCGGGGTTCTTGGAACCCTTCACAAGCGCAAGCACCGCCGGAAAGACGATGCCGGGCGCGGGCTGCACGGCATTGGCGACCTGCAGGGACCAGCCCTCGTCTTCATTGTCGCGGCGGTCGGAATAACTGGTGAAGCCGATCGGCGGGTTGGTCTGGCCGATCTTGCCGATCGCCGAATTCACGTCATCGGTCGAGCCGACGAGGATCAGGTCGTTTGCGAAAAGATCTGCGATGAACTTCTCGCCCGCATTGGCGGCATCGCCCAGGTCGATGGGTTCGCCGAATTCCCGCTCATAGGTGGCCGCCATCTCGTCCGAGCGCAGCACGATCTCGGTCATCAGGTCCAGGTAGTCGCCGCGTTGCAGCGGATCGACCATCACCACCCTGCCCCGCCATTCCGGGCGCGTCAGATCCCAAAGCGTGTCGACCGGGGCGCCGTCGGGATAGACATCCTCGGCATACATCAGCACCTTGGTGGACAGGCGCTGCGCCAGCAGGGGCTGTTTCTGATTTTCCTCAAGCAGGTCCTCGACCCGGGGCGGCACATAGTTTTCCAGGACGCCCGTCTCAAGCAGCTCTCCCAGCACCACCGGCACGTCAGAGATATAGACCACATCGGCATTGGTGACGCCCGCCCGCGCCTCGGCCTTCAGCCGGGCGATCTGTTCGGTCGAGCTGATGTCGACGCCCTGCATGTCGATGCCGGGATAGGCGGCCTCGAAGGCGGCCTCGACCCGGGCGATGCGGCTGGTGAAACTGTAGACGATCACGCGGCCTTCTGCCTGCGCCTGTTCGAGAAGATCCCCGGCGGATGCGCCGTCCAGATCCTGGGCCTGCGCCATCCCTGCCGTCAGGCAAAGCGCGGCCATCCACTTGGCGTGGTTCATGTCTTCCTCCCTTGGGTTCGGCTCCGCTCTATTCGAAACGCTTGATCAGAGAGCCCAGCCTCTCAAGCGTCTGCAGCGCCTGCGCCTCCTCCGATGCGCCGACGGCAATCACGATGGCATTGGAAATCGCCATCGGAATTGTAAGTGTCTGGAAACCATCGACATCGCCCGAGCGCGGTGCCGAGAGCAAAAGATCGGGGGCCGGCACCAGCATATGCCCGCAGGGATCCGCGATCACGACGACCTCGGCCCCCGCCAGCCGCGCCTGTTCGACCAGCGCGGCATAGGGCCGGGGGGCGCGGCGAAAGGCGTAAATCAGAAGCAGGTCGCCCCGCGCCATGCCCAGAACACCCTCGGCCAGGCTGCGGGCATCGCCCGTCAGCAGATGCACGTTGCGCCCGAAGCGCAGGAAGCGCCGCGCCATGGTCAGGGCCAGCGCCTCGGCATTGCCCCGTCCGAAGACATAGATATTGCGCGCCGCCATCATCCGCCGGGCGGCATCGGCGATCCGCGCCTCGTCGACATGCGACAGCAGCGCGGCGAGCGAGGCGCGCTCATCGGCGACAAGCGCGGCGAGGACCCCGCTCTCGGCCGAGGCCTGCAAGTTTCTTTGCAGCCGGGTGGCGGTTTCCTCGCTGGCGATGAATTCGGCCTGCAAGGCGCCGCGGAAACTGGCGAAACCGTCGTAGCCGAGCTTGCGCGCCAGCCGCGAGACCGTGGCCTCGTGCACGCCCGCCTCGCGCGCCAGATCCGTCACGGTCGCAAGCGCCGCAGCCCGGGGCTGCGCCATGACCGAGGTGACCAGCCTGCGCTCGGATGGCGTAAGATCCTCGGCCCGCGACTGGATCGTATCTGAAAACGAGCGCATGATTCCCCGAATGGATGGTGGCGTTGCAAATATATACGCACAGATCACTATTGATGCAATAATATTTGCAATACGATTTGCACCCCCCTCGCCGACGGGTCGAAAAGGCCCCGGCGACGCGATGCACCGGCTTTGCCGCTTGCAGGCGATGGAAATCGGGCGCGACCCGCGACCGCTCGAAAGGGTCCGGCCCCCGGAAACCGGGGGCCGGAAGGATCGTCCACCGGGATCGGGGGCCGCGCGCCGACCTCCGCCTGCGGCCCCGCGCGGGCCTTACCTCGCAGACAGGGTCGGGGCGGGCGTGCCGTCGATGATCACATTGACGCAGGCGGGTTTCCCGCCGTCGAAGGCCCGCGACAGCGCCGCATCCAGATCCGCCGGGCGGGTGACATATTCGCCATGCCCGCCGAGTGCCGCCGCCGCGAGATCGTAGCGCGCATCGCTCAACTGGCAGCCGATCAGCCGGTCGGGGCCGTATTCGCGCAACTGGATCTGATGCTCGGCATTCCAGCGCAGGTCGTTGCCGATCACCAGGACCAGAGCTGCGCCGCAGCGCGCGGCGGTCTCGATCTCGGGGAAATGGAAACCGGCGGAGCCATCGCCCATCAGCGCGACGACCGCGTGGTCCGGGCAGGCCAGGGCGGCGGCGATGCCATAGCAGACCCCGCCGCCGATCACGCCCGAGACGCCGTTGACGACCCGGCGGCTGCCCTTGCCGATGGCCTGGGCCCATTGCCCGAACTCGCCGCCGTCGCAGACCAGGACCGAGGCCCCCCTCCGCGCAAGCTGGCGCTGGACGGCGGCGCAGAGGGCGGCCGAGGTGATGGTCTCACCCGGCGAAGCGGTCTCGCCCACCCGCCGCGCGAAGGCCTGCGCCGCCTGTGCGCGCCAGGCCGCGCGGCTGTCGCCCTGCGCCCGCGCAGCGGCCAGACGGACCGCGCAATCCAGGGGATCGGCGGTGATCGCCAGTTGCAGGCGCGGGCCGAGGTTGTGATGCGCGCGGTCCTGCTCTTCGCGCGCGCTTTCGACAAGGATCCAGCCCGCCTGGGCGGCGAAAGCGGGAACGGCGCCAAAGCCCAGGGTGAAATCCACCCGCTTGCCAAGGTTCACGATCAGATCGGCCTCGGCCAGAACCGCCGCCAGGGCCCCCAGCGAAGGATCGCGCAGCCCGCGCGGGCTTTCCATCGCGATCACGGGGGCGTCCAGCGCCTCGGCGAGGCGCGGCAGCAGATCCCCGCTGCGGCTCTCGCCCAACGCGGGTCCGACAAGGACGACCGGCCGTTTCGCCGCCGCGACGGCCTGCGCGATCAGGCGCAGGTCGCCCTCGCCCGGCGGCTGCGGCACGCGGGCGAAATCACGCGCCCGCGGCGGGGCGGCACCGTCGCAATCGGCCTCCAGCACGTCGAAGGCCAGCGCGATATGCACCGGACCGGGGCGGCCGGAGCGTGCCACGCGGAAAGCGCGGGCAGCGGCCTCGCCCAGATCGGCGGCCCGGGTCGGGCGCAGCGACAGCTTGGTCAGCGGCCTTGTCATCGCCAGTTGATCCATCTCCTGAAAGGCGCCGCGCCCATCCTGCCCGACCGGGGAGTCGCCGCTCAGCAGCAGGACCGGCGTCTCGGATTCGCGGGCCGGGAACAGCGCGCCCACGGCATTGCCCAGGCCCCCGCCCGCGGTGACCAGCGCCACGCCGACTTCGCCGGTCAACTGGGCATGGGCCTCGGCCATATAGACGCAGGCGGCCTCGTGGCGGGTATGGACCAGTTCGATCCCCTGGCCGATGCAGGCATCATAGACCGGCATGATCTGATTGCCCGAAAGCGAGAATATCCGCGTGACGCCAGCCGCTTTCAGTGACTGAACCAGAAGATCCGCTCCGCGCATGTCCGTCCCCCTCGATGCGGCCTGCCTCGCACCGGCAGCGCGACGGCGGACGGCACGACCGAGATATGCAATGTAAGTCAGATTAAATCAAACAAGATAACATTGACATTTAAGTAAGAATGTCTAACACTTGCGCGAAAAGACTCTCCACCCCGTTGCAAAGGCAGAGATGTGTCGATCCGAATGCTGAAAACGCTGATCGCCGTTGCCGATCACGGCACCTTCAGCGCGGCCGCGGATGCGGTTTTCGTCACCCATGCCGCCGTCAGCCAGCAGATGCGCGCGCTGGAAGAGGACTGGCAGGTCCAGATCTTCAACCGCTCGACCCGTACGCCAGAGTTCACGCCGCTCGGCCGGGCGCTGCTGGCCCGCGCGCGCGAGGTCGTGCGCGCCTATGACGACATCGTGCCCTCGGTGATCGGCGACGACGGGCTGCGGGGCGAATTCACCCTGGGCGTGGTGCCGACGACCCTGACCGCGCTGACCCCCTTCGCCTCGGCCATCCTCAAGGCGCGGTTTCCCGACCTGCATGTCGGCCTGTTCCCCGGCCTGACCACCCACCTCATCAACGAGGTCGAGCGCAACAGCATCGACGCCGCACTGGTCTCGCGGCCCGCGATATTGCCCAAGAACCTGGTCTGGCACCAGATCGCCAGCGAGCGGCTGATACTGATCGCCTCCGAGCGGATCACCAGCGCCGATCCGGTGCAGATCCTGCGCGACAATCCCTTCATCCGCTTTTCCCGCGACGCGGTGGTCGGATCCGTGATCGAGGGCTGGCTTCAGGCCAATCACATCGCCGTCACCGACAGCATGGAGCTTGCGGGGCTTGAGGCGATCCATGCCATGGTTCTGGCCGATCTGGGCGTCTCGATCATTCCCGAACCCTGCGTCCAGGTGCCCAATATCCGCCCGCTGCGCCGGGTCGCCCTTGCGACCTCGGGCGGGCCGGAGCGTCACCTCGGCCTGGTCCATCGCAAGGACAGCACCAAGTCGCGGGTGATGGAGGAGGTGCTTCGCGCGCTTGTCCGCGCGGTGGAAAGCGGCAGCTTCTCGCCCGAGGCGATCGCGAAGGCGCTGGCCTGAACGAGGGCCCCCGGGCGGGCCAAGGCAGGGCCCGCTTCGCTTAAGGCCAGGCAGGGGTGAAGAACGGCGCCGGGATCAGGATCTTGTTGTCGATATGATCGACCAGCGGGCGCATCTGCACCGCATAGGCCTGCCATTCGTCGGACGCCTGCAGGGCCTTGCGCCGCGCCCAGCGGTCGTCCATCGAGCCGTAGCCCCACATATGGACGATCTGGTTCAGCGGCCCGATATCGGTGTGGTAATAGCCCAGCATCCTGCCCAGGATGCGGGTCTGCACCGCCAGTCCCTCGGCCTCATACAGCGCCAGGAACCGGCCGACATTGCCGTTCTTCAGCGTATAGGTCCGCATGTCGACGAACATCTGCCCCGCATTCATCCGATCAACTCCTCGCTGCGATCGTCGGTCTCGCCGAACCGCTTGAGGACGGCGGGCTTCGTCCCGGCATAGACCCGGTCCAGGTTTTCGGCGATCCGGGCATTCTCGCGCTCGAACAGGCAATTTCCGTCCAGGTCAGAGGCCACGAGGAACGGGCCCATGCGGTTGCATTTCAGCACCCACATCGCCTGGGCGAGGCCGAGCTCCTCGTTCCAGTGCACCGCCTCGACATTCTCGACGCCCCGGCCAAGCAGCGCGCCGGTGCCATAGCCCACGGTCGACAGGTAGACCGCGCCGTTCGGCACGAAATAGGCCTTGTAATCCTTCGACGACATGCCGCCCTTGCCGACGATCAGCTTCGCTCCGGTCTTCTCGATCCATTCCGGCAGCCATTTGGCAAAGCGGAAGCTGGCGGTCGCGGTGACCGCGCCCATGTTGAAACTGCCGTCCTCACGGATCGTCGCGGCGGGCGAGCAATGGAAATTCGCCGCCGAGTCGCGCGGCAGCTCCATCGGGATATTCGCCTTCTCCTCAAGCGCGCGCATGTAAACGCCCTCGCGCGCGGTATACATCAGCCCCGAGAGATAGACGATGTCGCCAAGGCGAAGGTCGGCGATGTCCCGGGCCGAGGGGGTGGTCGAAAGCTCGACGATGCGGGGTTTCATTCGGCGGCCTCCCGCACGGCATCCCATTCCACGGTTTCGCGGCGCTGATAGGGGGTGAACCAGTCGGGGTCGGTGCGGTCCTCGACCCGCCCGTCGGGATGGATGCGCGCGACCGCGCGGCGCGACGACAGGCAAAAGGCATGGACCGACATCTGCATGCCGCCGGTGTGGCAATAGCCGACCTCGATATGGGTATCGATCACCATGTGCTTGCCGACGAAGCCCATCGCGCCCATGCCGATGGAATTGCCCAGTTCCTTCAGCTCTTCCTCAAGCGCGGCGATCTTCGGGTCGGGGTTGCGGTCGCCCACCGTGCGCAGGCAGGCCGCGCGCTTGCCCAGGACCATGCAACTGTCCTTGCAGCCCCCCAGCCCGATGCCGATGATCGCGGGCTGGCAGGCCAGGCCGCGCTTTCCGAAGGCGACGAGGCTGTCGAGATAGAACCGCTTGATCCCCTGGATCCCGTCCGAGGGGAACAGCATGCGGTAATCGGTTCCGAACAGCCCGCCCTTGTGGACGGTGATCAGGTCGAGCCATTCGCCGCCTGGCTCATAGCCGTATTCGATCTCGGGCGCGCCGATACCGACGTTGTTGTCGTGATCGGTACGCCACAGCGGATGCACCCGGTTGGGCCGCAGCGGCACCGCGCGCGTGGCATTGGCGGTGGCGCGGCGCAGCGCGCCCTCCAGCGCGACCGGGCCGCCCTCGATCCGGGTGTCGTTTCCCATCTTCACATACCAGCGCGGCGTGCCGGTATCGCCGCACATGGCGCGGCCGTCTTCTTTCGCGGCCTCGTAATTCTCCAGCATGGCCTGCAGGACGAATGAGGCCAGGTCGCCCTCCTCGGTCTTCGCGGCCGCCTTCAGGCCCGCCAGATAATCCTCGGGGATCTCGATGGCTGCTTTGGCCATGAGCCTTTCGGCGGTGGACTGGATCGCATGGATCGGGATCACGGGCTCTCTCCTCGGATGGCGGCGCGGGACTATTGCGCGGCGACCAGGGTTTCGGGTTCGCTTTCGGGAAGAACGGTCTCGCCCGGCCGGACGATGGTGAAGGCGACCGCCTCGCGCGTGACCTCAAGACCGCCACCGCTTTGGCGGGCGACGGTGAAATACGAGCCGTCGAGATCGCCCTGTTCGGGAAAATCCTCGCGGAAATGCGCGCCGCGCGAGTTTTCGCGCAATTCGGCGGCCCGGGCGATCACCGCCGAAATCTCGGTCAGCGAGGCCATGTTCAGCCAGTCGTGCCAGGTCAGGTTGTAGGCGAGGTTCGACGGATCGACCCCGGTCTGCATCAGATCGTCGCGGATGGCGGCGATGCGCTTCTGCCCCCGACGAAGCCCGGCGCCGGTGCGCATCACGCCCACATCCTCCCACATCGCCTCCTGCAGGTCGTGGCGCAGCCGCTGCACCCGGCCGGGGAGGGTGCGCAGCGGATGCAGGGCGCGGGCGATCTCGGCCTCAAGCACCGCCTCGTCGGGGGCGCGCAGCGCCCGCATGCCGCGCAGATCCGCCGCCATGACATCGCCCGCGACCCCGCCGAAGACGGTGGAATTGGCCACGCCGTTGCCGCCCAGCCGGTTCGAGCCATGCGCGCCCCCGGCATCCTCGCCCGCGACATAAAGGCCTTCCAGCGCGGTGCGGGTGTCGGGATCGACCACGACGCCGCCCATGAAGTAATGCGCGGTCGGCACCACCTCGACCTTGCCCGCCGCCAGGTCGAAGCCGCTGTCGGCGCAGCGTTTCACCATGCCCGCGAATTTCCGGCGCACGTTCTCGGGGCCCAGATGGCCCATCGAGATGAACATCCCGACCTGGGTCGGATCGTTGTTCTTCCTCATCTCGGCATAGATGCCGCGGCTGACGACATCGCGGGTCGCCCGCTCGCCGCGCGCGTCGTAGTCGAACATGAACCGCTCACCGCGCGCGTTCAGAAGCTGCCCGCCCGCGCCGCGCAGGCCTTCTTCCAGCACGGTGCCGGTCATGCGGGTGTGCTCTCCGGCCAGAAGGCCGGTCGGGTGGAACTGCACCATCTCCATGTCGCGCAAGGGCAGGCCGATGCGCAGGGCCATGGCCAGCCCGTCCATGGCCTTGTCACCCGAGGGCGTGTGGTATTTATACATGGTGGGTCCGCCGCCCGTGCCCATCATCACGCATTTCGCGCGCACGAAGCGGAACCCCCCGCTGCGCATGTCGATGAACAGCACCCCCGACAGGGCCGCGCCGTCCCGGGTCGGGATCAGCCCGATCGCCCGATGCTCCTGCAGCTTGCGGATCGGGCGGGACAGCACATGTTCCATCAACCGCGAGATGATCTCGATCCCGGTCAGGTCGCCCTTGTGGACGGTGCGGTCGGCGGTCTGGCCCGCGAAGGCCTTCTGGTGCAGCGTGCCGTCGGGGTTGCGGTCGAAGAAGCAGCCGATCTCGTTCTCAAGCTCGGTGATGCGCTCGACCGCGAGTTGGCACAGCTTCCAGGCCATATCCTGGTTCGGCAGCCATTTGCCGCCGTGGATCGTGTCCATGAAATGCCGCTCGACCGTGTCGCCGCCGCCAAGCGCGACATTGTAGCCGCCCTGCACCATCCGCGTGCAGCCGCATTTGCCGATCAGCCCCTTGACCGCCAGCGCGATCCGCGTCCCGGGCGGCGCGTTCTGGCTGGCGTGCAGGGCGGCGAACAGCCCCGCCCCCCCCGATCCCAGCACCAGGATATCGGTCTCTTCGCGTTCAAGCGTGACGTTCGGTCCCATCTCACACCGCCTTCAGGAGAAAAACGCCCGAGACCATGAAGGCCCCCGCGACCGAGGCCGCCGCCAGGCTTTTCTGCCGCCGCGACCAGGGCAGGAACTCCAGCACCAGAAGCCGCAGCCCGCCGAAGAAATGCACCGCCAGCAGAAAGACCAGTCCGGCCTCCATCACTTTGACCAGCGGGTTGTCGGCCAGGCCGAGAAAGCGGTCGAGCCGGGCCGGATCGGTCAGTGCCAGCGAGAGCACATGGAAATGCGCGGGCAGGAACAGCCCGAGCGCCAGCCCCGACAGCCGGTGCAGCGCATAGGCCAGCCACAGCGGATGGCCGCGATGCGGGCGCGGTCTCAGAGCAGGGTCACGGCCATGACGGCGCGCGCTCCCATCGTCAGAAGGATGATCCCGGTGGCCCAGGTGAAGGCCTCCAGCCAGGCGCCACGCAATCCGCTGGTCTCGTGCACGATCACCCGAAGCCCGATGGCGGCATGGATCGAGACCGCGACGACAAAGCAGCCGTAGAACAGGAACCAGCCGATGCTGCCCCGGGTGCGCGACAGGATCTCGCCGGTGGTCAGCCCGCCCTGGATGGCGACGACCATCACGATCAGATGGCCGACCACCAGAGGGCCCATGGCCATCGCGCTCAGCCTTTGGGCCATGTAGAGGCCAAGGTTCAGCATCTCATTCCTCCCGTCTTGCGCGACCGAAGCCGAAAAACCGCGCGGCCCCGGCCCGTTTCAGCCCGGCGATCGCGCTCAAGGGATCCAACTCGTTGGGGCAAAAGCGGCTGCAACCGCCCTGGCTGTGACAGTTGTGGCAGCCCCCCGGACCCGAAACCCCGTCGAGGATCGCGGCGCGGTCGTCGATCCTGGCGTCATTGAACAGCGTCCAGGCCCGCTGCAAGGCCGCGGGCCCCAGGTAATCCGCGTTGCCCGCCACGGTGTCGCAGGCCGCGTAGCAGACCGCGCAATTGATGCATTCGATGGCCTTGTTGGCCTCGACCCGGCCGGGATCCTCGGGGCGCACCGGCTGGATCGGATCGTGGCGCGAGCGCGAGGGCTTGTGGACGCCCCCCGCCTTGACCCATTTATCGAAGAACGGGTCCATATCGGCCACCAGATCGCGGATCACCGGCAGGTTGCGCAGCGGTCCGATCTGCAATGCCCCGTTCTTCAAGACCTTTTTCACATGGGTCCGGCAGGTCCAGCGCGGCTGGCCATTCACCATCATCGCGCAGGAGCCGCACATGCCGACGCGGCAGGCGAAGCGGTAGCCAAGCGTGGGATCGGCGTTCTGCTGGATCCACGAGACCACATCCAGCACGGTCTGGCTTTCGTGCGCCGGGACCTCGAAGCTCTGCCAGGCCCCGGCCTCTCCGACGCCGCGCCAGACCCTGGCCTTCAGGACCGCGGCTTGCGTCTTTTCGTTCTGCTCGCTCACGGCGCACCTGCTGGCTTCTTTCAGCCCAAGGTCTAACCGGCAGATCAGCTAACACAAAGGAACTAATCCTAAACTTAAATGTAATACAAACTTTCATATTGCACCCCGGCGCCGCGCGACCCGGCCCCGGACATGTAAGCTCAACTTTCAATTTCGATTACAATTTATGTGATTTCATAAAATCGCATTGCCCTTAAACTGACGCGGACGACCATGGGAAGGCGGCGCATCCGGGAGGGGATCGCGCCTTTCGGCAGGGCTTTCGGCCCGCAGGCCCGGGCGGCCCCGGTCGGAGATCACACGACATGAGGGAGGAAGAACCAATGGACCTGAAACACCCCGCGGCATTCTTCGCCGGACTGGCCCTGGCGGCCCTGGTTCCGGCACTTGCCGCCGCCGAGACGATCCGCATCGCGAAACAGCCCGGCGTCGCCTATCTGCCGCTGATGGTGATGGAATACGAAGGGCTGCTGGAGAAGCATTCGCAGGCCGCCGGGCTGGAGGTCGACACCCAATGGCTGCGCTTCACCGGGGGATCGGCGATGAACGAGGCGCTGCTTTCGGGCAATCTCGACATCGCGGCGGGGGGCATTCCGCCCCTGCTGACCATCTGGTCGCGGACGCAGAACAATCTTGCCGTCAAGGGGCTGGTCGCGGTGTCGAGCCAGCCGCAATACCTGCTGTCGACCAATCCCGACGTGAAGACCATCTCGGACTTCTCCTCGGCGGACAAGATCGCGCTGCCCGCCGTCAAGGTCTCGAACCAGGCGGTGATGATCCAGATGGCCGCCGCGCGCGAACTGGGCGAGGACAAGGCGCTGTCGATCGACCCGTTCACCGTCTCCATGGGCCATCCCGACGCGCTCGCGGCGCTGCTGGCGGGCAGCGACATCAACGGCCATTTCAGCCAGTCGCCCTTCCAGGACATCGCATTGCGCGACCCCAGGGTGCATATCGTGCTGGACAGTTTCGACGCGGTCGGCGGCTCGTATCCGGTGGCGGTGATGTATGCCACCACGCCCTTCACCGAGAAGAACCCCGAAATCGCGGCCGCCTTCGTCGCGGCGATGCAAGAAGCGCAATCCATGATCGCCGCCGACCGCGACTATGCCGTCAAGGTCTGGTTCGAGATGGACAATGTCAGCCTGACCGAGGAAGAGGCGCATGAGGTGCTCTCGAACCCGCGCATGGGATGGGACGCAGCGCCGCAAAGCACCATGACCTTCATGGCCCATATGGCAAAGGTCGGGCTGATCGGGCGCACGGCCGAGGATTGGCGCGACATCTACTTCCCGTGGATCCACGCGCTTTCCGGCTCGTGACCCGCCGCCTGCATCGCCCTGTCGTCGCGGCCGCGCCACATCGGCGCGGTCGTCCCTGCCGAGGTGGAAAATGATCTGGTCCCATTGCGTCATCGGCGGCGGCATCGTCGGGCTGGCCACCGCCCGCGAAATCCTGCGCCGCGACCCCGCCGCCCGTATCGTGCTGGTCGAGAAGGAGTCCGCTTTCGCCCATCACCAGACCGGCCACAACAGCGGCGTGATCCATGCGGGCATCTATTACGCACCCGGCTCGCTCAAGGCGCGGCTCTGTCGGCTGGGCGAGGTCGCGACGAAGGACTTCTGCCGCGCGAAGGGCATCGCCTTCGAAACCTGCGGCAAGCTGATCGTCTCGACCGACGCGCCCGAGCGGGAACGGCTTTCCGGGCTGGTCCTCCGCGCCCATGAGAACGGGATCGCCATCGAAGAGGTCTCGGCCGCGCGATTGCGCCGGATCGAGCCCGAAATCCGCGGCAATGGCGCCATCCTGGTGCCCTCGACCGGAATCGTCAGCTATCGGCGCATCTGCGAGGCGATCGTGGCCGAACTGCGCGAGGCGGGCGCCGATCTGCTGACCGCGACCGGCGTCGCGCGAATCGAGGAAGGCGGGTCCGGCGTGACCCTGACCCTTGCCGACGGGCGCCGCCTGATGGCCGAGCGGCTGGTCGCCTGCGCGGGCCTGCAATCCGACCGCATCGCAAGGCTGGGCGGGCTGCGGCCAAGCCACCGCATCGTGCCGTTCCGGGGCGAGTATTTCACCCTGCCCGCCGCCCGCTCGTCCATCGTGCGCCACCTGATCTATCCCGTTCCCGACCCGGGGCTGAACTTCCTCGGCGTGCATCTGACGCGGATGATCGACGGCTCGGTGACGGTGGGGCCGAATGCCGTGCTGGGCTTTCACCGCGAGGGCTATCCGAAGGGCAGCGTCAACCTGCGAGACCTTGCCGACATGGCCCGGTTCGGCGGCTTCTGGAAACTGGCGCTGGCCCATCGCCGCACCGCGCTGTCGGAATTCGCCAGCTCCCTGTCGCGGCGGCGCTATCTGGCGCTGATCCGCAAATATTGCCCCGGCCTGACCCTGGCCGATCTGGGCCAGCCCGGCGCCGGGATCCGCGCCCAGGCCGTCATGCCCGATGGCACGCTGCTGCAGGATTTCCTGTTCCTCGCAAGCCCGCGGCAGCTTCACGTCTGCAACGCGCCCTCGCCCGCCGCGACCTCTGCCCTGCCGATCGCGGCGGAAATCATCGCGCGGCTGGAGAGCGAAACCGCCTGAGCCCCCGCGCGAAAACGCCCCTGAAGCCTTTCCAAGTCATATATATGATTATATATATAAGTATTCACCACGCAGCACCGGATCGCAAGAGGAGCGCCCATGCGGGTCATCGTTTCGGAATTCATGGAAGAGGACATCCTGCGCGCCGGGCTGCCGGGCTGGCAAGTGGTCTACGACCCCGGCCTGGTCGAGCGGCGCGCCGACCTGCTGCGCGCGCTGCCCGGGGCAAAGGCGCTGATCGTGCGCAACCACACCCGGGTCGATGCCGAGCTGCTGGCCGCCGGGGCGCAATTGCGCGCGGTGGGGCGGCTTGGCGTCGGGCTCGACAACATCGACCTTGCGGCCTGCCGGGCGCGTGGTGTGGCGGTCTTTCCGGCAACCGGGGCCAATGACATCTCGGTGGCGGAATATGTGATCTCCTCGGCCATGGTGCTGATGCGCGGGATCCATGCCATGCCCTCGCGCCTTGCGGATGGCGATTGGGCGCGCAACGCGCTGATGAACGGGCGCGAGATCTGCGGCAAGCATCTGGGCCTTGTCGGCTTCGGGGCCATCGCGCGGGAAACCGCGAAACGGGCGCTGGCGATGGGAATGCGGGTCTCTGCCTTCGATCCGCATGTGGCGCCCGGGGATGCCGCCTGGTCGCCTGGCGGCGGGCGGGTCGCGCCGCGGACGCTGGACGAGGTTCTGGCGGCAAGCGACGTGCTGTCGCTGCATGTGCCGCTGACGGCGGCGACGCGGCACATGATAGGGTCCGAGGCTCTGGCGCGGATGAAGCCCGAGGCCATCGTGATCAATGCCGCGCGCGGCGGCGTGATCGACGAGGCCGCGCTGGCGGCGGCGCTGCGCGCGGGTCGACTGGCGGGCGCCGCGCTGGATGTGTTCGAAACCGAACCGCCGCCGCCCGAGGATACCGCGCGGTTCCGGGGCCTCGGCAATGTGATCCTGACGCCGCATATCGCCGGGCTCAGCCGGGAATCGAACCGTCGCGTGTCCGAGGTGACGGTGCGGGCGCTGCGCGATCATTTCGCGACCGAGGTGGCGTGATGGGCCTGCCGCTTTCCGACGCCCGCGCCCTGGCCGCCGCCGCATTGCGGCGCAACGGCGCGGATCCCGCCGCGGCGCAAAGCGTCGCGCGCGCCCTGGTCCAGGCCGAGGCGGACGGCTTCAAGGGCCACGGCCTTTCGCGCCTGCCTTCTTACGTCGCGCAATTGCGCACAGGCAAGGTCAGGGGCGATGCCGTCCCGCAGGCAAGCCTGCCGCGTCCGGGCGCGCTTCTGGTCGACGCCGGGCTCGGCTTCGCCTTCCCGGCGCTGGACCTCGCGGTCGAACGGCTGCCCGCACTGGCCCGGCGACAGGGCATCGCCTGCGCGGGGATCGCACGCTCGCACCATTGCGGCGCGGCGGGCTATTTCGTCGAGACCCTGGCGCAAGCCGGGCTGGTCGCGATGCTGTTTGCCAATACCCCCGCCGCGATGGCCCCCTGGGGCGGCCGCCGCGCCGTGTTCGGCACCAATCCCATCGCCTTCGCCTGCCCCCGTCCCGACGCGCCCCCGATGGTCGTCGATCTGGCGCTGTCGACCGTCGCGCGCGGCAATATCGCCAATGCCGCGAAGAAGGGCGAGAAGATCCCCCCCGGCTGGGCCTTCGACGCCGAGGGCAGGCCGACCACCGATCCCGCGATGGCGCTTGGCGGCACGATGGCGCCGCTGGGGGATGCCAAGGGGATCGCGCTGGCGCTGATGGTGGAATTGCTGGCGGCGGGGATGATCGGCGCGAATTATGCCGCCGAGGCGAGTTCCTTCCTGGACGACCGGGGCGGCCCGCCCGGCACCGGCCAGTTGCTGATCGCGCTCGACCCTTCGGCCTTTTCGGAAAATGCGCTGGCGCGGTTCGGCCAGCTTGCCGCCATGGTCGAGGATCAGGACGGCGCCCGCCTGCCCGGAAGCCGACGCCTGGCCGCGCGCGCGGCGGCGAACCGCGATGGGCTGAAGGTCGACGAGGCGCTTTTGCGCGACATCGCCGCCCTGTGATCGCGCCCGCTCTCAAAGCAGGGCGGGCAATTCACGCAGCATCAGCCCAAGGCCCGAGGCGAACATCAACCCGATGAGCAGCCTGCGGAACTGGCTGTCCTCCAGCCGACGATAGGCGGCGATGCCGATCTGCGCCCCGATCAGCGTGGCGGGCAGCACCATCACGATCAAGAGCAGCACCTGCGCGTCGTAATGGCCGTAGAAGGCCATCGACAGCACCGCCACCGCCAGCACGATGACGTTGTAGGGTTGCAGGACGGCGCGGGTCTCGGCCTTGGTCCAGGGGCGCATCGCGCACCACATGGTCGGGATCGCCCCCGAAAGCCCCGCCGCCCCGCCCAGGACGCCGCCGGTGAAACCGATCGCGGCATCGGCCACCGGGGTCGGTCGGCTGAAATGCGGCAAGGACCGGCGCAAGATGAAGAAACCGCCGTAAAGGATCATCATCGCCGCGATCACCAGCTTCAGCACCGGCGCGCTGATGATCGACAGCACCATGGCGCCAAGCGGCACGCCGACCAGCGCGGGCAGCACGAAACGCGCCAGCCGGACGCGGTTCGCGCCGATTTCGCGCCGCACGATCCAGACGCCCTGCAACCCGCTCACGACCGACAGCATCACCACCATCGCGACCGCCTGGGTGGGCGGCAGGACCTGAAGCCAGAAGCCGAGCGCCAGCAGCGCGGTGCCGAAACCGGCCAGCCCGTTGATGAATCCCCCGGCCAGTGCGCCCGCCAGCAGGACGGCAATGACAGTCGCGCTCATGTCGCGGTCTCCGGTCTGCGCCGCGCGCAATCTTTAGGGTGGGAGCGGGCCCGCCGGTGTTCCGCCGGGCCCATCCTGGCCGTTCGATCGGGCGGGCTCAACACCCGGCCTGCGGGCTCAGCCCTCGCCTTCGCCGAAGGCGGTCGGGAAGAACACCTCGCGCCAGTCGACCCCATCGGCCGAGACAAGGCCCGCGCGGTTCATGTAATCCAGATAGGGCTCGATCCCTTCGGGGGTGGTGGACCAGTTCACCCGCGCGTCGGTGATCAGCTCGACCACTTCCTCCTTGGTCAGATTGGTCGATTCCGCGCCCATCCAGATCTCGGCCGCCTCCTCGGGGCTTGCCTCGATGAAGGCCATCGCCTCTTCCAGCGCGGCCATGAGCACCGCGACCGTCCTGGGGTTGCCCTCGACGAATTCGCTCTTGGCCCAGATCATGTTGAACGTATGCGGGCCGCCGACGACATCGTAGCTGTCGAGCACCTTATGGGCGTTCCCGGCCTTCAGTTCCTGGTTCTGGAAGGGCGGCGCGCCGAAATGGGCGTTGATCTCGGATTGCCCGCCCATCAGCGCCAGCAGCGCATCGGGATGCCCCATCGAAACCGTCAGATGGTCGAGCGCGTCATGCTTGCCTTCGCCAAGGTATTTCTCGGCCGCCATCTGAAGCGTGATCGCCTGGATCGAGGTCTTGACCGCCGGAAGCGCGATCCTGTGGCCCTGGCCGAAATCCTCAAGCGATTTCACCTCGGGGTCGGTAGTCACCAGATAGAGCGGCATGGATTCCAGCGCCGCGATCCCCCTGACCTTCATGTTTTCCCGGGTGCGCGCCCAGATCGTCAGCGCGGGCCCGACGCCGCCCGCCGCCACATCGACATTGTTGGAAAGCAGGGCCTCGTTCATGCCCGAGCCGCCGGTGAAGCGCAGCCACTCAACCTTGAACTCGATCCCCGCCTCGGCGGCGTGCTTTTCAAGCAATCCCTGCTCCTCGATCAACGTCAGCGGCAGATAGCCAATGCCGAATTGCTTGGCGAGGCGCAGCGTCGTCACCTCGGCCAGCGCGGGCAGCGCCATCAGGCCCGATAGCCCCATTGCCAAAGCCAGCGAAAATCCGATCTTCATTTCCATTCCTCCCTCGGTTGCCGCCCGTCGCGGCGTTGGTGCCCGCCGCCCCGTCCTCCCCGGGGCGGCGCGCGGTTCCTCGAAACGGATCCCGGAACGCGGATTCGTCCGCGATCAGTGTTGGACACCCCAGCGTTCGATGGTCAGGCGCTCGATGGTGCGGAAGATGACATTCTCGACCACAAGGCCGATGATGATCACCGTCAAAAGGCCTGCGAAGACCTTGGGAATGTCCAGCATGTTCTTGTTTTCGAAGATGAACCAGCCAAGACCGCCCGAGCCCGAGCTGACACCGAAGACCAGTTCCGCCGCGATCAGCGTCCGCCAGGCGAAGGCCCAGCCGATCTTCAGCCCGGTCAGGATCGAGGGGAAGGCGGCCGGAATCAGGATCTTCATGATGAACGCCGGGCCGCGCAGCCCGTAGTTGCGCCCGACCATCTTCAAGGTCTTCGACACGCCCAGAAAGCCCGAATGGGTGTTCAGCGCGATGGCCCAGGTCACGGAATGGACCAGCACGAAGACCAGGCTGCCATTGCCCAGACCGAACCAGATCAGCGCCAGCGGCAGCAGCGCGATGGCGGGCAGCGGGTTGAACATCGAGGTCATGGTCTCAAGGAAATCCGTGCCGATGCGCGAGGCCATGGCCAGCGCCGTCAGCACCGAGGCGAGGGCGATCCCGACCCCGTAGCCGATCAGCAGCACCTTGCCCGATCCCCAGGCCGCCGAGACCAGCCGCCCGTCCATGACGCCGCCGAAAAACGCCGAAACCGTCGCCGAGAAGGTGGGAAACAGCAGGTCGTTGTTCAGCGAGCGGCCGTAGATCTCCCAGATCAGCGCCAGCACCACCAGGATCGCCAGCTTGCGCAGCCAGGTCTCGCGGTAGAGGATCTCGAAGATCGAAAGCTTCTGCTCGGTGATGGTCAACTCGCCCGCCGTGACCTCGGGGTAGAGGATCTCGGGCCGGTCCGCACCCGCCGCAGCCATGGCGGCGGGGAATTTCTTGGCCGCTTCAGACATGTTCTTCCTCCTCCGGCGCATGGGCGAAAAGCATTTCGTGGATCTGGCGCTCCAGCGCGGCGGCCTTTTGCGGATCGTCGGTGCTGTTCAGCTCGGCCTTGACGCGGCCCGGATGCGGCGACAGCAGCAGGATGCGGTTGCCGATCTTGATCGCCTCGGCGATGGAATGGGTGACGAAAAGCACGGTGAAGCGGGTCTCGTCCCAAAGCTTGAGCAGTTCGTCCTGCATCCGCCGCCGCGTCAGCGCGTCAAGCGCGGCGAAGGGCTCGTCCATCAGCAGGATGTCGGGCTCCATCGCCATGCCGCGGGCGATCGCCACCCGCTGCTTCATGCCGCCCGAGAGCATATGCGGATGGCTGTCGGCGAATTTCTCAAGCCCGACCTTCACCACATATTCCATGGCCTTTTCGTCGGCCTCGCGCCCGTGCATCCGCTTCGAGGCCGAAAGCGCGAAGGCCACGTTCTGCCGCACCGTCTTCCAGGGCAGCAACTGGTCGAACTCCTGGAAGACCATCATCCGGTCGGGCCCGGGCTGGGTGATCTTGCGGCCCTTGAGGCGCATCTCGCCCTCGGTCGGGGCGATATAGCCGCCGACGGCCTTTTGCAGCGTGGACTTTCCGCAGCCCGACGGTCCCAGAAGGATGAAACGGTCGCCCTGCATCACATCGAAGCTGACGCGATAGGTGGCGGTGATCAGATGTTGCGGTGTCTTGTATTGCAGTGTCACACCCTGCACCGCCAGCAGCGGATCCTGTGGCTGCATGTCTCCTCCCTGTTTGTCTGGCCGGGCGGCCGCCTCCCAACGGCGCGGCCCGGCGTGGATTTCAATAGGTATTGCCTTCGGCTCCGGGACCGCCTCGGCAAGGTCCTGCCGCAGGCACGATCCGGCGATGCGTCCTTTCTCGATCGGGTTTACGGGGATGGCGAAGGGCCGCACGGCCCCCCTGATCTGCGGGCTGGAAGCCCTGTTCCGACCCCCAGTCTAGTGAAGATCGTCCGCCATAAGAACCAATAAATGCTAATGGTTAATGTAAGGACATGTTGCATGTTCCGGCTTGCGGAACCCGTGCCGAAGGGGCGCGGCGGCCGGGCTGGGACCGCGCTTTCGACCCGCCGCCCGCAACCGCCGCCGTCACGTCAGAGAGACCTTGTAGACCAGGCTGTCGGTGCGGCACAGGCTGCGCCGCCATTCGATCGCATGGCCCAGGATGTCATAGGCGACGCGGTCGATGCACAGGACCGGCGTGCCCGGCGCAATCCGCAGCGCGCGGGCGACGGCTTCGTCGGCCGCCATGGCCGAGATCGATTCGTCGGCCCGCAGGACGATGCAGCCATAGGCCTGCTGGTAAAGCACATAGAGCGTATTGGGCAAAGGCGAGCGCAGGTCCAGCCCGGGAAAGCGCAGCACCGAAACCACCACCGTCTCATGCACGGTCGGCACGTCGCGGATGGTGCGGATGCGGCGGATCTCGAACACCTCGGAAGGGGCGCCGTCCAGCAGGCCCGCCTCGGCGGATGTGGCCGGGCGGCGCGCCAGAAGCTCATGGCCAAGCTCGGGGCGGACCATCGTGCCATCGGCTTCGCGCAGGCGGAAGAAGTTGAACAGCGCGCTTTCGGGCGTGCGGGCGGTGACGAAGGTGCCGCGCCCCTGCTCGCGCCGCACGATCCCCAATTGCTCCAGCATCATCAGCGACTTGCGCGCCGTCCCCTGCGAGACGCCGGTGTCCGCGGCAAGCTGGAACTCGCTGGGCAGCATCGAGCCGGGCAACAGATCCCCCGCCGCGATCCGCGCGACGATGTTGTCGATCACAGTCTGATACAGCGGCGCGGTCATCGACGGTTCCATTCGTTTCGCCAGCAATAGCACGAAGCTGGCGGGCAATACAATAGTATATAATTATTCTTGTATAAGAGTTAGGATACATGTTATGACCCGACCACTCTGGAAAACACAGCCACCTCAAGAGGGAGGGGAAACCTTGGCCATTCCACAGCTTCTGGTTCACGATCATGAGGACAACGTCGGCGTCGTCGTGGTCGAGGATCTGGCCGCAGGCACCGAGATGCTCTGCGTCGTCACCGCCGACAATTCCGACTTCCGCCTGACGGCGAAGGCGGACATCCCGATCGGCCACAAGGTCGCGCTGAAGCCGCTGAAGACCGGCGATACCGTCATCAAATACGGCGAGGACATCGGCCGCATGACGGGCGAGGCCGAGACGGGCGGCCACGTCCATACCCAGAATTGCAAAACGAAACGGTGGTAAGCCATGGCTCTTGATTTCAGCAATGCGACCGTCCGGGCCTGGCGGCGCGAAAACGGCCGCGTCGGCGTCAGGAACCATGTCCTGATCCTGCCGGTCGACGACATCTCCAACGCCGCCTGCGAGGCGGTGGCGAACAACGTCAAGGGCACGATGGCGATCCCGCATGCCTATGGCCGCCTTCAGTTCGGCGAAGACCTGGAGCTGCATTTCCGCACCATCATCGGCACCGGCGCCAACCCCAATGTCGCCGCCGTGGTGGTGATCGGGATCGAGCCGGAATGGACCAAGGTCATCGTCGACGGCATCGCGAAGACCGGCAAGCCCGTCACCGGCTTTTCCATCGAGCAGAAGGGCGATTTCGAGACCATCCGCGCGGCAAGCTGGAAGGCCAAGGACTATGTTCATTGGGCGTCCGAGCTGCAAAAGGAAGACTGCCCGGTCTCGGACCTGTGGATCTCGACCAAATGCGGCGAGAGCGACACCACGACCGGCCTGTCCTCCTGCCCGACCGTCGGCAACATGTTCGACAAGCTGCTGCCGCAGGGCATCTACGGCTGTTTCGGCGAGACCTCCGAGATCACCGGCGCCGAGCATATCTGCGAGAAACGCGCCGCCACCCCCGAGGCGGCGGCGAAGTTCAAGGCGATCTGGCAGGCCTATCAGGATGATGTGATCGAAGCCTTCAAGACCAACGACCTGTCAGACAGCCAGCCGACCAAGGGGAATATCCTCGGCGGCCTGACCACGATCGAGGAAAAGGCGCTCGGCAATCTGGAAAAGATCGGCCGCACCTCGACCTATATCGACGCGATGGGCCCGGCCGAGGCGCCCTCCATGGGGCCGGGGCTTTATTTCATGGACAGCTCTTCTGCGGCGGCGGAATGCGTGACGCTGATGGCGGCGGGCGGCTATGTCATCCACACCTTCCCGACGGGCCAGGGCAATGTGGTCGGAAATCCCATCGTGCCGGTGATCAAGATCTCGGGCAATCCGCGCACCTTGCGCACCATGTCGGAACATATCGACGTGGATGTGACCGGGGTCCTGACGCGCGAGATGACCATCGACCAGGCGGGCGATTCGCTGATCGAGATGATCCTGCGCACCGCCAATGGCCGCATGACCTGCGCCGAGACGCTCGGGCATCGGGAATTCTCGATGACCAAGCTCTATCGCAGCGCCTGACCCCACGCGAGCGACCGGATCGAGGGCCGGGAAAGGATCTTGTCGGGAAAGGATCCTGGGTCGGGGCGCGCGCGGATCGCCCCGGCCGATATCGCGGGCCGCCAGCCCGATCTGGCGGCCGCTCTGACAACGGGGGCAGGATATGGCCGAGCGGTCCGAGGCGCCGGGGCTTCTTCCCGGCAGATGGCATCTGTCGCGCGAAACCTTCATGCGGGTCTTTCCCGGCATTTCGGTTTCGTTGCTGGTCGCGGTCGCCGCGCAATTCCTGTCGGAACATTACGGGGCGCCAGCGATGCTCATGGCGCTCTTGCTGGGGCTGGCGCTGAACTTCCTGGCCGACGAGGGCACCCGCACCCGGGCCGGTATCGAGATCTCGGCCAAGACCGTCCTGCGCATCGGCGTGGCGCTTCTGGGCGCGCGGATCTCGATCCAGATGCTGGACGATCTGGGCGGCGCGATGATCCTTCTGATCATCGGCGGCGTGCTGGCGACGATCCTCTTCGGGCTTGCGGTCGGGGCGCTGTTCGGGCGCGGCTGGCGGCTTTCGCTGCTGACCGCGGGCGCGGTGGCGATCTGCGGCGCCTCGGCGGCGATGGCCATCGCCGCCGTCCTGCCCAAGACCGACAAATCCGAACGCAACCTGGCCTTCACCGTGATCGCCGTGACCATCCTCTCGACAATCGCAATGATCCTTTATCCGGTGCTGTCGGGTTGGTTCGGCTTTACCGCGCTGCAATCGGGCGTCTTCCTGGGCGGCACCATCCATGACGTGGCCCAAGTGGTCGGCGCGGGCTTTTCCATCAATGCCGAGGTGGGCGAGACCGCGACCGTGGTCAAGCTGATCCGCGTCGCCATGCTGGCGCCGGTCGTGCTGATCTTTTCGCTGGCGATCCGCGCCCGCGGGTTCGAGCCCAACCCCGCCGAGGGGCGGCGCCCCCCGCTGCTGCCGGGCTTCGTCACCGGCTTCTTGATCCTCGCCTGCCTCAACTCCATCGGCGCGATCCCGGCGCTTCTGGCCGGGCTGCTTGAGGAGCTGAGCCGTTGGGCCCTGCTGACCGCCATCGCCGCCGTCGGCATCAAGACCTCGCTGATCAAGATGTTCGAGGTGGGCGGCAGCGCGGTCGGCCTTGTGGTGACCCAGACGGTCTTCCTGGCCGCTCTCATGCTGGCGGGCCTGTATTTCATGGCCTGAGCGGGCAGAGGTGAAACCGGCGCCCGGACCAGCAGAGGCGCGACGATCCGGGACCGGACCACATGCCGCCCCGCACCCCGACCGCGCCAGAGAAGCCCGCGCCTTGCGCACCGCCGCCCTGGAACCTGCCGCGAGACCGCATCGGCCCTGCACCTGAATCTCGCCGCCGCGCCCCATGGCGCGCGACGTCCCCAAACCTGACCGCTGGAACCGCGCACCCGCATGGGGTAGCTGAAGGGATGGGTTGCGTCCCGCGGGCTTCCGCGTCCAGGCCAGTCGGATCCCCGGCCGCAGGTGGCGATCCCGGCCGACAGCCTCCCGCAGCGGAAAGAGGTTTCGCTTCATGAAAGGCGCCACGGCATGACCGCCGAGAAAGGCCCGCCCGCCCCAGGCTCGACCAAAGGCCGGATCCTGCGCGCGGCGGTCCGCCGCTTTGCCGCGACCTCCTACCACGACACCCATCTGCGCGACATCGCGGCGGATGCGGCGGTCGACGTGGCCCATGCCCACAGAAGCTTCGGCTCGAAGGAGCGCCTGTTCCTCGCCGTTCTGGAACATATGTCGAGGGATCACGGGATAACCCGGATGACGCCCGCCGAGTTTTCCGACCGGCTGACCCGCAGCCTTTTCTCGGATCACCTCCCGGTCGAGACCGACGACCCGGAGCCGCTGCTGGTGCTGATCCGCTCGCTCACCGTGCCGCTTGCGGCGGGGCCCATCGGCGAGAAGCTTAACGAGATGTTCATTCGCCCGATCCAGCAAAAGCTCGGCAACGAGGACGGGCTGCGCGCGGCCAGCATCATGTCGATGCTGATCGGGCTGCGCATCATGCGGAATTTCCTGAAGCTTCCCGATCTGCGCGGCATCGACGGCGCGGATGCGGCCCGGCAGACCGACGATCTGCTGCGCGCGATCATCGCACAGGTGCCCGATCGTCCCGCCGCGCCGCCGAACGGGCCGGTGCCGCATTTCGTCAAGCCGGAAGACCCCGGGGAGTAGCCGCCACCTCGGGCGGCACCCCTGCGACCGGCCCGATCATCCCGGCGCTTCGGCGGATGCGGGCGCGGCCTTGCGCAGCCTGCGCCGCCCGTCCCAGGCCAGCAGCGTCGGCGTCAGGCAGGAGGTGATCACCGTGCCCACCAGCAGCCCGCCGACGATGGTGGTTGAAAGCTGCACCCAGAACTGGCCCGAGGGCGCGCCGAAATAGGCGTCGCGGGCGAAGAAGTCGATGGTCAGCCCCATCGCCATCGGCAAAAGCCCGGTGACCGTGGTCAGCGCGGTCAGAAGGATCGGCCGCAGCCGCTCGCCCGCCGCGCGCGCGGCCGCCTCGTCGGGGCCAAGGCCCGCGCGGCGATGCTCGTTATAGGCATCGATCAGGATGATGTTGTTGTTCACCACCACCCCCGCCAGCGCCATCACGCCCATCCCCCCCATGACGATGGAGAAGGCCGACCCGCTGAGCATCAGCACGAGCAGCACCCCCGGCACCGAGCAGATGATCGCCGACAGCACCAGGAAGCTTTGGAAAAAGCTGTTGAGCTGCGTCAGCATGACCATGAACATCAGGAAAATCGCCAGCACGAAGGCGATGCCCAGGAACTGGACCGTCTCCTGCTGGTCCTCGATCTCACCCGCGAAACGCACGGTGACCGCACCGAAATCCTCGGCCGCGATGGCCTGGCCCAGGCGTTCCAGCTCGGTCGCGACCGTCAGCCCGGGCGCAAGGCCCGCCGTCACGGTCTGCACGCTTTCGCCGCCCGAATGGTTGATCACCGAGGGGGCGTGGCCGGGCTGGGCAGTCACGAAATTCGACAGCGGAATCATGCCCCCCGGCGTCAGCACGCGCACGAGGCCCAGTTGCGCGACATGGCGCTCCTGCGCGGGAAAGCGCAGGACGATGTCCACCTCGTCGTCCAGTTGCGGCGGCAGATAGGATCCCAGCGTCACGCCGTTCGTCATCAGCCGCACGGTATTGCCAAGCGTGGCGACATCCACGCCATAGCGGGCGGCCTGTTCGCGGTTGATCTCGATCCGCACCTCGACGCCCGGCTGCGGCACGTCGCTGGAGATCTCGGTGAAGCCGCCCTGCGCCTCCATCAGCGCGATCAACTGTCGCGAGGCGGCGAAAAGCGCGTCATTGTCCGGCGAGGAAAGCTCGATCTCGACCGGGCGGGCCGAGCCGAGGCCCTGTTCCTGCTCTTCGATCTGGATGCCGATGCCGGGCAGATGGGCGGTCTTCTGGCGCAGGGTCTCCAGGATCTCGCGCGCGGAGGGGCGGCTGCGCCAGTCGGCCAGATCCATCTGGATGGTGCCGATCACGTCGGGATCGACATTCGACGACAGCCGCGCCTCGACCGAGCCGATGGTGCGCGAATAGGTCAGCTTCAGCCCCTCGGTGCCGATCACCTCGTTCTCGACCAGCCGCACCAGCCGGTCCGCCTCCCAGACCGACAGGTTGCCGTCGGCCTTGACCTGGATCTGGGCGCGCTCGGGCTCGACCGATGGGAAGAACTCCGATCCCTTGCCGAACCGGCCGTAAGCCATGAGCGACAGCAGGAAGGCGAGGATGACGATGCCAAGGGTAAGGCCCGGTCGCGGCAGCGTATAGTCCAGGATGCGCCGGTAGAAGGCGGGCGTCGCGACCTCGGGGCGCGCCTTGGTGGTGCGCGCCCTGGCCATCAGCCCGCCCACCACCGGCACGAAGATCAGTGCCATGAGCAACGAGACCGTCAGGGTGATCAGCACGGTCGCGGGCAGGTAGAACATGAACCGCCCCGCGATGCCGGGCCAGAACAGCAGCGGAAAGAACACCGCCAGCGAGGTGCCGATGGCCGCGATCACCGGCCAGGCCATGCGCTGCGCCGACTGGCGGAAGGCGTCCGGGCCGGACATGCCCTCGGATTGCAGGCGCTCGGCCTTTTCCACCACCACCATCGCGCCGTCGACCAGCATGCCGATCACCAGGATCAGCCCGAACAGCACCACGATATTCAGGGTGAAGCCCAGAAGGTTGATGACCAGGATCCCGCCGAAGAACGCCCCCGGGATCGCGATCCCGATCAGGGCCGAGGCCCGCAGGCCCAGGACGAGGATCGTCGGCAGCATCACCATCAGCACCGCGAGGATCACGCTGTTTTCCAGATCGCCGAGCATGGTGGAAATGTCTTCGGCCTGGTTCTGCATGTAGTTGACGCTGACCGTGGCGGGCCAGTCGGCGCGCGCCTCCTCCACCACCGCCTGCACGGCGGCGACGGTGTCGAGCACATTGGCGCCCGAGACCTTGGTGATGTCGACCCCCACCACGCCCTGCCCGTCCAACCGGGCGAAAGTGACCGGATCGCGGTAGCTCTGGCGCACCTCGGCCACGTCCTGGACGCGGACCACCGTGCCCTCGCTGACCCTGACCGGCATCGCCAGCACATCGGCCAGCGACTGGATCGTGCCGGGGATCGAGACGCTGACCCGCCCCGCCCCGGTATCGAAGGCCCCGGCGGCGACAAGCTGGTTGTTGGCCTGCACCGCCTGCGCCACCTCGGGCCCCGAGATGCCGTAGCTTTGCATCGCCAGCGGGTTGACGATGATCTCCAGCAGATCCTCGCGGTCGCCCGACAGATTGGCGCGCAGGACGCCCGAGATGCCTTCGATCTCGCGCGCGAGATCACGGCCCATCTGGATCAGCTCGCGCTCGGGCACCGCGCCGGAAAGAGCGACGGTCAGGATGGGGAAGATCGACAGGTCGATCTCGCGCACCACCGGCGCATTGGCGCCTGCGGGCAGGTCGGGCGTGGCGTTGTCCACCTCGTCGCGGACATCCTGATAGGCCTTGGCCTGGTCCTGGCCGGGCCGGAATTCCAGCAGGATCGAGGCAAAACCCTCGCCCGCCTGGCCGGTGATGTTGCGCAGTCCGTCAATGGATTGCAGGCGGCGCTCCATCGGCTCGATCAGAAGCCGCGCGCTGTCCTGCGCCGAGATGCCGGGATAGGTGATGTTCACCGTGAAATAGGGGATCTCGATTTCCGGCGAGGCCTCTTTCGAGATGGTGACATAGGAAAACACCCCGCCGATCAGGACCAGCGCAAGCAGCAGAAGGGTGGTGCGGGTGCGCGCGAAGGCGGCTGCGATCAGCGCCTCCATCAGTCTTGCACCGGCCGGTCTTCGGGAAGGTTCTCGGGCACGTTCTCGGGCGTCACCGCCGGATCCTCGGGTCCCGCCGGGACTTCGGCCCCCGGCGACTGCGAAAGATATTCCGCCGGGGTCTCGCGGACCTCGACCACCTGGCCCCCGGCCAGCGCGCCCTGGCTGATCGTGACCAGATGTTCGCGCGCCCCCAGTCCGCTGATCCAGACGCCCGAGGCATCTGCGGCAACGAAGCCGATCGGCCGGAAGGCGGTGCGGTTTTCACCATCCAGCACATAGACGCCGATGCGGCCCTGAGCGTCGATGCGCAGCAGCGCCATCGAGATGTAATGCGCCTCGACCGTTTCGGTGACCAGTTCGACCTCGGCGCTGATCCCGGCGGGGATGCGGCCGCCGGGATTGTCCACCTCGACCTCGACGCGGAAGGTTCGGGTGGCGGCGTCGGCCAGCGGCGCCACGAAGCGCACCCTGCCCTCGGCCGTCTCGCCGCCGATGAAGGTCACCCGGGCGGGCATGCCGCCGACGACATTGGTGATCTGGGATTGCTGGACCTGGATGATCGCGAGCAGCGGATCGTTGTTGACGATCTCCAGCACCTCGCCGCCCGGTGAGACGTAGCTGCCGCTCTCGGCCAGCACGCGGTTGATCACCCCCGAGATCGGCGCGCGCAGGGTGGTGTTCTCGATCTCCAGCTCGACCGCGCGCAGCGCCGCGCGGGCCGCCTCCAGCTCGGCCTGGCGCGCATTGGCGTCAAGGCTGGTCGTGATGCCGCGATCGGCCAGCGACTGCGCCGAATTCGAGGCCTGTTCGGCCACCGCCAGTTGCGCCCGGGCCTGGGCCAGCTTGGCCTCGCGATCGTCGGCGCTCAGCCGCCCCAGCACATCGCCCTCGGCGACGCGGCGCCCCTGTTCGGCGATCTCCTCGACCAGCCCGTCCACGCGCGAGCGCAGGGTCACGATCTGGGTCGGCTGCACCTCGCCGTAAAGCACCAGCTTACGCTCGACCGGGCGCGCCTCGCTCCAGCTTGCGGCGACCACCGGGGCGGGGCGCTCTTCGGCGACGACGGCCTCCTCGCGCGAGAAGATCCCGCTGCCGATCCAGAGGACGACCAGAAGCACGATGGCGGCGAAGACGAAGGTGGCGGGATCGAGGATACGGGATCTCATCAGGCGGACACGCCCCTTTGCTGGCAATCATCTGGTCAAGCGTCAGGCAGGGGACGCGGTTCCACAGGTTCATGCGAAGAGAGCGACACTCCGTCAACATTATATGAACATCCCGCGACGATCCATCCGAAGCACGGCGTTTTCGGCCCTTGAATGCGCCCGAAGCACGCGCCCGGGCACCGGGGGAAGGCCGCGCGGCCCGGAATGGCGGGATCCGGGCCGCGCGCCGGAGGGCGGACGCGGCGACGGGGCGCTCAGGACGCGGGCGGAAGGCCGAGGCTTTCGCGGAAGGTGGTGCCGGTATAATCCTTGTGGAACATGCCCCTGCGCTGAAGTTCCGGCACCAGCAAGTCGCGGATCGCCTCCAGCCCGGAGGGAAGCGCATCGACCATCAGGTTGAACCCGTCCGCCGCGCCCGCCGCATGCCACTCCTGCATGACGTCGGCGATGTCCGAGGCCGTCCCGACCACGCGATGATGGCCGCCGCCGTAGTGCAGCAGCAACTCGCGCACGGTGTAATCCTCTTTCACCGCAAGGTTGACAAGCGTGCGCCGGAAGCCCAGCGAGCCCTTGAACTGCCCCTCCGGGATCAGGGCGTGCAGCGGGAACTTCTCGTCAAGCACCAGATCCTCGACCGGCACGCCGCTGCGCTGCGACAGCCTGACCAGCTCGGGCCCGGTCCCCACCTCGTTGTCGAGCGCGCCGCGCCGCGCCTCGGCCTCCTGGCGCGTGGCGCCCAGATGGCAGAGCATGCCGGGCAGCACCTTCACGCTGCGGCCGTATTTCGCGGCGCGGCGGCGCATGTCGGCGCGGAACTCCACCGCCTCGGACATGATATGCTGGGCGGTGAAGACCACATCGGCGAATTGCGCCGCCTGCTCGCGGCCCGGTTCCGAGGATCCGGCCTGGAAGATCACCGGCCGTCCCTGCGGGGGGCGTGGGAAGGGCGAGGGGCCCTGAACCTTGAAATACTTGCCGACGTGATCGATGGCATGCACGCCCTCGGGGCGGGCGAAGACCTTGTTTTCCTTGTCGCCGACCAGCGCGTCGGGATCCCAGCTTTCCCACAGCCTGAACACGAGGCCGAGGAACTCGTCCGCACGCGCATAGCGTTCCTCGCGGCTGGGCAGGTCCTCGGCCCCGAACTGGCGGGCGGCGGCCGAGTTGAAGGTCGCGACCGAATTCCAGCCCGCCCGGCCGCCGCTGAGATGGTCGAGCGTTCCGAACACCCGCGCCAGCAGATAGGGGTCGCTGTAGGTGGTCGAGGCCGTGGCCACCAGCCCGATCCTTTTGGTCACCCCCGAGACGAGGGCCAGGATCATCGCCGGATCCAGCGCGCTGACCGGGCGGTCGGTGCCGCTTTCCGCGATGCCGAGCGCATCGGCATAGAAGATGCCGTGCAGCTTGGCCTCTTCGGCGATGCGGGCGACCTGGATCGGCAGTTCGGCCGAGACGTAATCCGAAGCCGGGCCGTCGCGGAACGACCAGGCGCCCATATGCATGCCGACGCCATGCATGAGGGCGCCGCACAGGATCAGTTCGGACTCGGGCGATGTAACGGGCGATGCCATGGGATGTTCCTTGGGGAATGGAGGGGGATCCGGCCCTTGCGGCCGGTGCGGGCAGAGGGGCGCGGCGGCTCAGGCGTATCTGGTCACGCCCAGGTGGTCGCGCAGATGCGGGCCGGAATATTCCTTGCGGAACGCGCCCCGGCGTTGCAGTTCGGGAATGACCTGCCGCACGAAATCCTCGATCCCGCCCGGGAAATAGGGCGGCACCACAAGGAAGCCGTCGCAGGCGCCGCTTTCCTTCCAGTGTTGCAGCGTATCGGCGATGGTCACCGGCGATCCGACCACCGGCATGTGGTTGCCCTGGCCGAAATGGCGCGCGGTCTGAAGGATCGAAAGACCGTGCTTGCGGGCGTAGTTCAGGATCATCGACTGGTGCGTCTTGCCCGCGTTGCTTTCCGGCAGGTCCGGCATCGGACCGTTGAGGTCGTATTGGCGCAGGTCCGTCCCGGCATGCTGCATCAGATAGCCGAGCGCCAGATCCTCGGGGATCAGGTCGCGCATCCGCTCGCGCGATTCCTGCGCCTCCTGGTCGGTGCGGCCGACGAAGGGGGTGATCCCCGGCAGGATCTTGACCATGTCGGGATCGCGGCCGAAGGCCTCGGCCCGCGCGCGCACATCGGCGCGGAAGGCGCGGGCCTCCTCGACATTGGTCTGCAGGGTGAAGACGACATCCGCCGTGCGCGCCGCCAGCGCCCGCCCGGGATCCGAGGCCCCGGCCTGAAGGATCACCGGCCGGACCTGCGGGCTGCGATCCATGGTCAACGGGCCGCGCACGTTGAAGTATTTGCCCTTGTGCTGAAGGAAATGCATCTTCTCGACATCGAAATAGACGCCGCTTTCCTTGTCGCGGGTGATCGCCCCCTTCTCCCAGCTTTCCCACAGGCCGGTCACCACATCGACGAATTCGCCCGCGCGCTCGTAGCGGGTCGCATGGTCGGCCAGCGCGTCCAGGCCGAAGTTCTGCGCCTCGTTCTCGTTGAACGAGGTGACCATGTTCCAGGCCGCCCGCCCCTTCGAGATGAAGTCGATCGAGGCGAAGCGGCGCGCCACGCTGTAGGGGTCGTTGAAGCTGGTCGTCGCGGTGCCGGCCACGCCCAGATGTCTGGTGACCATGGCCAGCGCGGGCAGCAGCACCATCGGGTCGAAATGGATGCCGCGCGGCGAGGCGGCGGCGAATTTGTCCCCCGCCAGGATGTTGTTGCTGCGCGGGATGGCGGCCTGGTCCTCGAAGAAGATCGCATCCATCCGGCCTTCCTCGGCAAGCTGGGCGGCCCTTATGTAATGGTCGATGCCAAGGTCGATCCCGGGGATCGCCTCGGGCAGGCGCCAGGCGCCGAAATGATACCCTGGGAACATGAACAGGGCGAGGCTCATCATATTGCCGGACATGGAGATACCTTCGTGTTGGGCGGCTTTGGTTCTTGTCGGGACCGGGCGGGGGTGCCCGGCCGAAGGCGGCCACGGGGGGGGGCCGCGCCCGGGGTCAGGGATTGGGCGCGCGCTCGGGCCTCGGATGGCCGAGCCAGCGGTCCCCGGTCGCCGAGGCGACCGAGACCTTGAAGTGATGGACCGCCTCGGAAACGCCGCGCTGCGCGGCGGCCTCAAGCGTCACCACGCCGCCGTCTGTAAGAAGGTCCTTCTCGGCCAGGAAATGGCCCTGCACGATATGCCGGGCGCCCATCGACTGAAGCACCGGGCGCAGGCTGTAATCCAGCGCCAGCACATGGGCGAGGCTGCCGCCCGTCGCCAGCGGCAGGATCGCCTTGCCCGCGAAGGCGAATTGCGGCAGCAGGTCGAGAAAGCACTTCAGCAGCCCCGAGAACGAGGATTTGTAGATCGGCGTGGCGATGACGATGCCGTCCGCCGCCTCGATGGCGGCGAAGGCCTTCACCATCTCGGGGTGTTCGACCGGATAGGCGAAGAAGGCCTCCGGGGGGATGTCGCGCAGGTTGACGACCGAAAGCTCGAAGCCCTCGGCCTCAAGCTGGCCGACGACGCTTTGCGTGAGCATCGCGGTCTTCGACGGGTTGGACAGGCTGGACGACAGCGCAACGATCTTGAATTTCGACATGGAGGTCCTGCTTTCGGCTGCGGTTCTGCGGGGCTGCCCGGCGGCGGTCGCCCGCACCGGATCGCGTCGGGGTCCTGGCACGGTGCGTTTCGGGCGGGACTCGGGGCATGGGGCTCGGGGCGCGGGACTCAGGCCGCCTTCATCCCCGCCTCGGTTCCCGCCTCGCCCGTCGCGGCGGCAAGCTTGCGCGAGAACGCATGCATCTGATGAACCGCCTCGGCCGCCTCGGCGCCCTTCTTGACGAAATGCTCGCCGAAGAAGGTGACAAGCTCGGGGACGGGCTGGAAATTATGCGGGGTCAGCGAAACCGAAAGGCAGGGCACCCCGGTCTCAAGCCCGACCTGCATCAGCCCCGAGACCACCGCCTCGGAAACGAATTCGTGCCGGTAGATGCCACCGTTCACCACGAAGGCCGCCGCGACCACCGCGCCGTATCGGCCCGAAAGCGCCAGTTTCTTCGCCGCCAGCGGCATTTCGAACGCGCCCGGCACGTCGAAGGCCTCGACCGGGACATGCGGCATCAGCACCGCCGCCCGGGCGGCGAAGCCGTCGAAAGCGCGGTCGACGATCTCGCTGTGCCAGCGGGCCCTTATGAATGCGATGCGCGAGGGCGGGGCGGTCTTGGGCGTCATGCTGGTCCTCATTTTCCACATTGGCGAAGCTGATCCGGGCAGACTAAGGTGCATTCTGGATGCGATCTTTCCTTGGGTCTGACGAATGACACCTAAATCTGGCCAGTTTGGCGGTGGCCTGTCCTTCCACCAACTGATCAGCTTCGACCCGGACCCTTTCACCTCGCCGGTGATCGGCCAGATCATGGAGGTGGATGGCCACGACGATGTTCCGATGCACGAACATGTCCGCGGCCAGCTTATCACCACGATCCGCGGCACGGTCCGGGTCGAGACCATCGACGGCATGTGGCCGATCCTGCCGCATACCGGGCTGTGGATCCCCCCGGGCCAGCCGCATCGCAGCGTCGTCTCGTCCCACGCCCAGATCGCAACGATCTATGTCCTGCCCGGCGCGGTGCGCCTGCCCGCGACCGCCTGCTTCCTGACCCTCAACCCGCTTCTGCGCGAAATGGTGGTGCATGTGGCGCGCCTGACCGGCGACTACCCCGCCGACAGCCGCAATGCCCGGATCGCGGGCGTGCTTGGCGAAGAGCTTTCCGACGCGCCGGTCGACAGCCTTTTCATCGCGATGCCGCACGACCCCCGCCTGCGCGGCATCGCGACGGCGATCATGACCGATCCGGCCGAGCGCCGCACCCTGCCCGAATGGGCCCGGACGATCGGGATGAGCGAAAGGGGCCTGCGCCGCCATGTCGAGCGCGAACTGGGCATGAGCTTCGGCAGATGGCGCCAGCAGTTCCAGCTTTCCATCGCGCTGCGCGACCTGGATGCGGGGATGGCGATCAAATCGGTGTCCGAACGCCTGGGCTACGATTCGGTCAGCGCCTTCGCCGCGATGTTCAAGAAGGCGATGGGACGCCCGCCGGGGCATTATTCCAGCCAGCGGCACGCGCTGCGGCGCAAGCCGGGCTGAGGCGGAATGCCGGGGTGCGCGGCCCCGGCGGGACGGCCCGCGGGCTTACAGGTCGGGATAATGGCAATAGGCCTCATGCGCCTCGACGTGATGGCGCAGGGGATCCTTGCGGCTGCAATCCTCACGCCGGATCGGACAGCGCGGGTGGAAGGCGCAGCCCGGCGGCACGTTCAGCGGATCGGGGAAAGAGGCGCCAAGCGCCAGATCCGGGATCCCCAGATCCGGGTCCGGCACCAGGGTCGAGGCCAGCAGCGCCCGCGTGTAGGGATGGCCGGGCCGGGCGAAGACATCCGCCGCCGGGCCGCTTTCGATCACCCGGCCCAGATACATCACCGCGACCTGATGGGCCATATGCTCGACCACGCCCATATTATGCGTGATCAGCACATAGCTGACGCCGGTATCGCGCTGGATGTCGCCCAGAAGGTTCAGGATCTGCGCCTGGATCGACACGTCCAGGGCCGAGGTCGGCTCGTCGCAGACGATCAGCCTCGGCTCCAGCACCAGGGCCCGCGCCATCACCGCGCGCTGGCGCTGCCCGCCCGACATCTGCCGGGGATAGGCATCGAACAGCCGACGCGGCAGGCCGACATAGCCCAGCATCTCCTCGGCCTTGCGGCGGCGCCGTGCCCTGTCGCCCAGGCGGTGGATGATCAGCGGCTCCTCCACCGATTCCACGATCGTGCGGCGCGGGTTCAGCGAGGAATAGGGGTCCTGGAACACCGGCTGGACCTTCCGGGCGAATTCCAGCCGGTCGAAGCGATGCACCGCGCGGCTTTCCAGCAGCACCTCGCCGCCCTGGCTCTGGGTCAGCCCCAGCAGCATCCGCGCCACGGTGGATTTGCCGCAGCCGGATTCGCCCACGATCGCAAGCGTCTCGCCATGGCGCACGTCGAAAGAGACCCCGCGCACCGCCTGAAGCAGCCGCGCCGGGCGACCGAACCCGCCGCCGATGCGGAAGCTTCGGCTGAGGTTGCGGGCGGCAAGGATCGGCGGATTTTCCAGAACGTCGCGATCAAAGGGCATCGGCGGTCTCCTCGGCCACAGGTCCGGCTGCGGGTCCGGCGTCGGGGCGCGTGCCGTCCGGCGCGATGACGCAGCGCCATTGATGCGCCCGATGATCGTGCATGGGCGGCGGCGCGCTCCGGCAGGCTGCTCCGGCAAGCGCGCAGCGGTCGACGAAGGCGCAGCCCGGGATCGGGTCGATCAGCCCCGGCACGACGCCCGGGATCGTCGCCAGATGGCCCCTGGCATCGACCTTGCCGCCGGGCATCGAGGCCAAGAGCGCCCTCGTATAGGGGTGGCGCGGATCGCCGAAGATCTGCCGCGCCGTCCCGCTTTCGACGACCTGCCCGGCATAGATCACCGCCACCCGGTCGGCGATGCGCGACACCACGCCCAGATCGTGGGTGATCAGCACGAGGCCGAGGTGACGCTCGCGCTGGATCTCGCGGAACAGTTCCAGAAGCTGGATCTGGATCGTCACGTCCAGCGCGCTGGTCGGCTCGTCGGCGAAGATCAGATCAGGGTCGCACATCAGCGCCATGGCGACCATGACACGCTGCCGCAACCCGCCCGAAAGCTGGTGCGGATACTGGCCAAGCCGGTGGCGGGCATTGGGAATGCCCACCCGCTCCAGCAAGGCGACGGCGCGGGCGCGGGCCTCGGCCCGACTGCCCAGGCGGTGGTGCACGAAGCCCTCGGTCAACTGGTTGCCGATGCTCCAGGCCGGGTTGAGGCTGGTCATCGGATCCTGGAACACGAAGCCGATGCGGCTGCCCCGCAGCCTCGCCATCTCGCGCACCGACAGGCCGACGATGTCGATGCCGTCGAACCGCATCTCATCGGCGCGGCGATCGGCGTTCGCGGGCAGAAGATCCGCGATCGCCAGCGAGGAGATCGACTTGCCCGAGCCGGATTCGCCGACGATGCAAAGCGTCTCGCCCCGCTCCAGCCGCATGTCCAGGCCGCGCACGGCATGCAGCGTCTCATCTCCGACCGGGAAACGCACGTTCAGGTTGCGAACGGAAAGCAGGCTCATTTCCGCCCCCCCGGCGAGAAGTGGTCGCGCAGCCCGTCCCCGAACAGGTTGATCGCCAGCACAAGGACGAAAAGGCAAATCCCCGGCAGCACGATCAACCAAGAGGCGAAGAAGATGTTCTGCTTGCCCTCGGCCATCATCAGCCCCCACGAAGGCGTGGGCGGCTGCACGCCTAGCCCCAGGAAGGACAGCCCGCTTTCCAGCATGATCGCCATGGCGATCTCGACGGTGCCGACGACCAGGATCATCGGCATGATATTGGGCAAAAGCTCGCGCAGCAGGATCCGCGGCACCGAGGCGCCCGCCGCCCGGGCCGAGGCGACGTAATCCATCCGCGCGATCCCCTGGGCGGCGCTGCGGGCCACGACAAGGAACTGGTCCCACAGCAAAAGCCCCATCACCATGATGATCGTGGTGAAGGAATTCCCCAAAAGCGCCACCACCCCCAGCGAGACGATGATGATCGGCATCGCGAGGCGGACGTTCAGCAGGTAGGAGATGAAAAGGTCGACCCAGCCGCCGAAGAACCCCGCCGCCGTGCCAAGCGCGACCCCGATCACCCCTGCGATCATGATCGTGACCAACCCGATCACCAGGCTGACGCGGGCGCCGTAGATCAACCGGCTCAGATAGTCCCGGCCCAGATGGTCGGTGCCCAGCGGGTGCTCGAAACTGCCGTTCGGATACCAGAACGGCGGCAACAGCCGCTTGCCCAACTGGTTCAGATAGGGGTCGTGCGGCGCGATCAGCGGCGCGGCCACCGCCGCAAGGATCAGCAGTGTCAGGATGACGGAGCTGGCGATCAGCTTCCAGTTCCGCCTGGCGAGCCTGCCGCGCCGGTTCAGGCGCATGGGTCGGGTATTGGCCATGGTTTCAGTTCCCCCGGATACGCGGGTCAAGCAGCGCGTTCAGCAGATCGGCGCCAAGCGACAACAGGACGTAGAAGAATGCGATGACCACCAGAATGGCCTGCACCACCGGAAAATCCGTGCGCAGGATCGATTCCCAGGCCAGATAGCCGATGCCCTCGATGGCGAAGATGGATTCGATCACCACCGATCCGCCGATCAGATGGCCAAGCTGCACCGCCGAGACCGAAACCACCGGCAGGACGGCATTGCGCAAGGCATGTTTGAACAGAAGCTTCGCGGGCGACAGACTCTTGGCGCGGGCGGTGCGCATGTAATCGGCCTCCAGCACCTCGATCATCCCGGCGCGGGTCAGGCGCAAGAGCGCGGGCTGCGCCGCGAAGGCCAGCGCCAGCACCGGCATCACGAAGGCCGAGACGCTCCGGCTGCCCGAGATCGGCAAGAGGCCAAGCTCAAGCCCCAGGAACATCATCAGCAAAAGCGCGACCCAGAAGTTCGGCATCGACTGGCCAAGCGCCGCCACCAGTTGGGCGAAGCGGTCGGTCCAGCCCCCCTGCCGCGCCGCCGCCGCCATCCCCAGGGGCACCGCGACCAGCAGCGCCACCGCCAGCGCGCTTACCCCCAGGATCAGGGTGTTGGGCAGGCGCGCGATCACCAGATCGGCCACCGGCGAGCGGAAATAGAACGACTGGCCGAAATCGCCGCCGAGAAACTTGAACAGCCAGTCCAGGAATTGCACCACAAGCGGCCGGTCCAGCCCATAGGCGCGCGAGATGTTCGCGATCTGCTCGGCTGTGGCGTTCGGTCCCGCCAGCGTCCGGGCCAGATCGCCCGAAAGCCGGATCAGGAAGAAGCCGATCACCGAAACGGTCAGGGCGACAAGAAGCGCCAATGCCATGCGGCGCAGCGCGTAGTTCAGCATGATGTTCTCCGTCTCGGATCCGCCCGGGTCTCGGGCCGGGCGATCCGCCGCCCCCCCGGCATCGCGGGGGGACGGCGAAGATATGGGTCGGGAAATGCGCCCGGATGCGCGGCAGGTATCGGCGACCGGGCGCCGATGGTCACTGCCAGGAGGCCGAGAAGAAGCGCGCCAGCCCGTCCGGTGCCGCTTTGAAGTCAAGCGCCTCGTCCACAGCATAGAATTCGGGCGTGGTGTAGAGCGGCACCCAATAGACCCCCTCGGCCAGCGCCTTCAGCGCCTCGGCATAGAAGACGTCGCGCTCTTCCTGGGTGGAGGCGGTGTTGCCGTCGCGGATCGCCTGCTGGATTTCCTCGACCGGCGCGATGGTGTCCGAGGCAAGGAAATGGCTGGTCAGGTGCGAGCCCGCATCGAACAGGCCGTCGCCGCTCCAGCTTTGATGGGCGAAGGGCAGACGGCCCGCCTGCCAGTTCTCGTCCAGCGCGCCATATTGCATGTATTGCAGGTTGGCGCGGATCCCCACAGCCTGAAGATCGCCGATCAGCGCCTCCGAGACATAGCGGTCGCGGAAGGCGAAAAGGTCGATGTCGAAACCATCGGGATAGCCCGCCTCGGCCAGCAGCGCCTTGGCCTTTTCGGGGTCGTAGTCGATGGTGAAGACGTTGTCGAGGCAGCCGGGCATACGCGGATGGCAGAAGGTGTTCAGCACTTTCGAGGCGCCGCGCACCAGATGCTCGACCATGCTCTCGCGGTCGATGGCATAACCGACGGCCTCGCGCACCTTGGGATCCAGGATCGGGCTGCCCGCGGGCGGGTTGACCGGGTTGAACATGACATAGGCGATGCGGTTCGATTCGTTCTCGACGATCTTCTTGCCGGGCACCGGGCCAAGCTGATCGGCCTGGTCGGCGGAAAGCTGGTGGATCCAGTCGGCGCGCCCGGTCATGAATTCGGCCACGCGGGTATTGCCGTCCTGGACCGAGCGGATCTCGATCCGGTCGATCACCGGCATGCCCTTGGGCGAGCCCGCGAAGTAATCCGCGTTCTTCTCAAGCACCACGGTCGAGCCCGGATCGAAGGAGACCAGCTTGTAGGGGCCGGTGCAGATCGGCGCGGCACCGAACGCATCCAGGCCCACCTCGGCCAGATAGGCCGCCGGATAGATCGGCAGGCCTCCGGTGATCTTGTCGAAGACCGACTGGTCTGCCTCTTTCAGATGGATGCGGACCCTGTAGTCGCCCAGCTTCTCGACATGGTCGATCCAGTCGACCATCACCTGGCGGTTCACCCCGGTATCGGGGTTCGACACCAGGTTCAGCGTCGCCACCACATCGTCGGCGGTGAAGGGCTGGCCATCGTGGAAGCTGACGCCCTCGCGCAGGTCCATGTCCAATTCGGTCGGCGAGGTCCAGGTCCAGCCGGTGGCCAAGAGCGGCTCGACCTCCAGCGTATCGACATTGCGATAGGCCAGCGTGTCGCACAGGTTCAGCGCCAAGGTGTAATTCTCGGTCACGCTGGAGAAATAGGCGTTCAGCGTGGGAAGGCTGCGCTCCCACACCAGGTTGAGCGAATTGTCCGACGGGCCCGCAAAGGCCGCCGATGAGGCGAGGACACCCGAGAGTGTCAAGGATGCGATGCGTTTCATTTCTTTCCCCATTGGTTTTGTGCCCTCCGAATATGCGCTCGACCCGGTTTCGGCTTTTGCGGAACGACCTTCGGCGGCTGACATAAAGAAGGGCGCGGGCGCGCCAATCTGTCAAGAATTTTTTTAATATTTATAACTTTTATGCTGCCGCTTCCGGCCTCGCGATTCAGGAATGGCGGGAAATTCATCTTGCCACGCCTCATCTTGATAAATCATGTTAAAATAATGCTTTAACGAGAATATTTCTGAAGCCGAAACGCCGAGCGGGCGGAAAGGAATTGCCCTCTCCGCCGCAGATCTTGCACCAATTTCTCTTTCATTTATTTAATATTATTAAATTTTCTTGATATTGGAGATCCGCCGCGCAATCATGCCCCGGGATTGCCTTCGCGGCAGAAGAACCCGTCCAAAACACGCCACCTGGAATGAAAGGAAACAGCATGGCCATCACCCTCGGACAAACCCACGGCTTTTCGATCAGGGTCGAAGAACCGATGACGGCCGAGCATTTCGGCAATGCCGGGATTCCGGTTCTTGCGACGCCCTGTCTCGTCGGTCTGGTCGAGCGCGCCTGTATCGAGGCGGTCGCCCCCCATCTCGACGAAGGCCAGGGCACCGTCGGCACCCTGGTCGAGATCCGCCACCTGGCCGCGACGCCGGTCGGGCTGACCGTCACGCTTTCGGTCGAGGTTACCTCGGTCGAGGGGCGCCTGATCGGCTTCAAGGTGACCGGCCACGACGGGATCGACACCATCTGCGAGGCAACCCATGGCCGTGCGGTGGTCAATGTCGAGAAATTCGTCGCCCGCTCGAAACAGAAGCTCCCGGCGTAGCGAGAAAGGGCGTCCGGCCGCGCAGGCCGGGCGCCCGTCAGCCGCCGGGCGGGCCCGGCGCCTATGGCGACAGACGCTCAAGCCTCGGGCTGCGGCACGATGACCGCATCCACGACGATGGCGCCCTGCCCTTCGGGCAAGACCTTGATCGGGTTGATATCCATCTCGGCAATGGCGCCCTGGCCGCGCAGGACGAAATCCGAAATCGCCTCAAGGCAGGCGATCAGCGCGGCGCGGTCGGCGGGCGGCGCGCCGCGCACCCCCTCCAGCAGCCGCGACGCGGTCGGAAGCGCCGCGATCATCGCCTCGGCCTCGCCCTCGGCCAGCGGCAGCGGGCGCAGCGCCACCTCTTGCGAGAGATCCACCAGCACCCCACCAAGGCTGAGCGCCAGCATCGGCCCGAAGCTTGCGTCATGCTTGACCCCGGCCAGCATCTCGACCCCGCCGCGCACCATGCGCTGCACCACATAGCCCCGCACCGACGGCGCCGGGGAAAGCCCAGCTACCCGCGCCTGCATGGCCCGCACCGCCTCGGCCACCGCCTCGGCCGAGGCCAGGTCCAGCGCCACCAGCCCAAGGTCCGACTTGTGCGGAATGTCGTCCGAGACGATCTTCACCACCACGGGAAAGCCGATCCGCGCCGCCGCCTCGGCCGCGGCGTCGGGGCCCGGGACCAGCGCCTCGGCCACCACCGGCACCCCGGCCCGCGCCAGAAGCGCCTTGGCATCGAATTCGTTGATCGAGGGGCGGTCGCGGTCGATCGCGATGGTCCCGCCTTCGGGCAGGGGGCGCGCCGCCGCCCGCTTCGCCGACCAGTCCGCCATCCGCGCGATGGCCTGCATGGCAAGGCGCGCGCCGCTCAGCATCGGGACGCCCGCCGCACGCAAGACCGCCTCTTGATCCGAGCGGAACACCCCCGCCCGCGTCGACAGAAGCGCAAGCGGCTTCGCGGTCTCGGGCTGGGCCTCGGCCACCATATGGGCATAGAGCAGATCCTCGGCCGGATCGTCCAGCGGATGGCCGTCCATGCCGTCGCAGACGAAGGCCACGATATCGTAGCCGTCGGAATTCCCCAGCACGCGCAAGGCATGGGGATAGTTCTCGTTCGGATTGCCATTGCCCCAGGCGTCGAGCGGATTGCCCTCGCCGGGCACATGGCCCACGACCGCCTCGACCTTCTGCCGGTCCCGCGCCTCCAGCACCGGCAGCGAGATCGCGGTCCTTTCCGAAATGTCGAGAAGAAGCTCGGTCTGCCCGCCCGAGCCGGTCACCACCCCCAGCCGGTTGCCCTCGGGCCATTTCGACCCCTGGCAAAGCGCGATCACCTCGGCCATCTCGGCCAGGTCATCGACCTCGATGGCGCGATGCGCGCGCAGAACGGCGCTGAACACCGCCGAATCACCCGCGAGGCCCCCGGTATGCGACACCACCGCCTGAACGGCGCGGGCCGATTTCCCGGCCTTGAGCACCACCACCGGCTTTCCCAGATCCGCCGCCCGGTCCAGCAGCGCAACATAACGCTCGGGCTCCTTCACGCTTTCGGTGAAGCAGCCGATGACGCGGGTGCCCGGGTCGTCGATCATCGCCTCCAGCAGATCGCAGGAAGAGACGACCTCTTCGTTGCCCGAGGAAATCACATGGCTGAAGCCATAGCGGCGGCAGTCCGAAACCATCGAGATGCACATCGCCCCGCTTTGCGACATGAAGCCGACATTGCCCCTGGCGCGGGCGGGGTCGAACACCTCATGCATGTAGAGCGCGCTGTTGTTCGCCGCATTCAGGATCCCCATGCAATTGGGCCCCAAAAGCGCCACGCCCGCCTCGCGCGCAAGGCCCGCGATCTCGCGCGACAGCGCCTGCGCCTCGTCCGACGGATGCTCCGAGAACCCGCCCGAATAGATCACCGCGGCGCGCATCCCCGCGTCGATCGCGGCGCGGAAGTTCTCGGGCAGGCGCGCATTGCCGATGCAGAAGGCGGCCGCATCCAGCGGGCCCGGCAGATCGGCAAGGTCCGGGCGGCAGGCGAAGCCCTGCACCTCGGCGTAGCGGGGATTGATCGGCCAGACCGGACCGGCATAGCCCATCCGCCCCAGCGAGCCGAGGATCGCGCGCCCGACCGAGGGCTTGGGAGAGGCGCCGACGACGGCGATGGACTGCGGGTTGAACAGGGCGGAAAGGGACATCTGGGCTCCGGGCAACAGGGGGCCGCCCGGCCCGGAATGGGGCCGGTGGCAGGACTTCCATGTCTTCTGTGCGGGTCGTGTCGCGCCCTATTTCGGCGCGAAACGGTCCTTGCGCCATGCGAGCGCGGCCTTCAGCCCGTCACGCTCGGAAATGGCGTAGAATTCGCGGCTCAGCGCGGTTTCTGTGGCGTAAAGGCTTGAAATCACGTCATGGCCCGCGTTGATCGCATTGCGGAAGCCATCGGCCTCCATACCGCGATTGAGCGCGCGTTTCGCGGCGACCAGCGATTCGGGCGAATAAAGCGCCAGGCGCTCGGAATATTTCCGCACCTCTTCGGCAAGGCGTTCGGCCGCGACGACACGGTTCACCATGCCGTAATCCAGTGCGGTGGCCGCATCGACGATATCGCCGAAATAGACCATCTCTCGCGCGCGGCGCTGGCCGATGATCCAGGGCAGGACGAAGACCGGCCCGGCGGTCGAGAAGCGGATCTCGGGCTCGCCGAATTTGGCGTTGTCGGCGGCGATCACCAGATCGCAGCACATGGCAAGCTGGCAGCCGCCGCCGACCGCATGGCCCTGGACCTGGGCGATCACCGGCTTCCTGGCCTCCCAGGGGGCGGTTTCGCTTTTCACCGTGCCGTCGAGATGGTTGTGCCAGCCAAGCGCGGTCGGCTCGGCCTCGTCTTCCTCGTCCTGGTCGTTGCCGATGTCGTGGCCCGCGCAGAAGGACCGCCCCTCGCCCCGCAGCACGATGCAATGCGCCTCGGGGTCGCGATCGGCCTGGCGGAACCGCTCGACCAGCAGGAACTTCATCTCCTCGGTGATGGCGTTCAGCTTTTCGGGACGGTTGAGCACGATATGCGCGACATTGCCGACGCGTTCGTAAAGAATATGATCGGGGTGCTTGAATCGCATGTCCTTCCTCTCTCAAACTGCCCCGCTGCGACCGTGCGGGACATTTCAGAAAGTGACCGGCGCATGTTGCGGCCTGGTCGCCGGCTTTTAAGTGGTGCGACCCACTTGGCCTACGGTTGTTCGCCACACCGTCTGCCACCGGCCCCGGGGAATTATCCCGGGTGCAAGAAGGGAAGGCCTTCTCGCAGGATTACCTTTGCCCGAAATGAAATTTCATTCAAATGATTCTTTGACAAAAGAATGCCTCGGGGCAAAATATCCATGAATCCGGCCAATTCGATGAACTTTTGGGCATTAACTGGTTCAATTTCCCCACCACGACCGAAATGTCGGCAGGAAGCTGACATTCGATCTTGAATAAGGCTCAATGCGATCATGCCGGAAAACAACCCGCCCCGCCCCGCCATCCTCTTCGCCCATCCCACTTTCGACCTTGCCGGGACGGCGGGACGAATCGGGCTTTTCCCAGGCGTCGCGCAGGTCAGGGACCGCGAGGCGCTGATCCGGCGACTGCCGGAGACCGAGGTTCTCGTCGTCTCCTCGCTCTGGCAGGACGGGATGCTGGATCTCGCGCCAAGGCTGCGCTTCATCCAGACCATCAGCGTGGGGTTCGATTTCCTCGACCTCGGCAAGGTCGCCGCGCGCGGGGTCCGGGTCGCCAATGTCTCGGGGCTGAATGCGATGGCCGTCGCGCAGCATGCAATGGCGCAGATCCTGGCGCTGAGCCGCCGCCTGCCCGAGCTGATCCTGGCGCAGGCGCGGGGAGAATGGCGCAAGCCCTCGCAGCGCGCAGACGAGATCACCGACAAAGAGGTCGTGATCATCGGCACCGGCAGCGTCGGGCAGAAACTGTCCGGGCTTTTGGGCGCCTTCGGCTGCACCGTCACCGGCATCCGCCGCCAGGCCTCGCCGCCGGTGGCGGGCTTCAGCCGCATTCTGGACCGCGAGGCGCTGGACCGGCTTCTGCCCGAGGCCGATATCGTCGTGATCGCCTGCCCGCTGACCGAGGAGACCCGCCATATCATCGACGCCGCCGCGCTGGAGCGGATGGCGCCGCAGGCGATGCTGGTGAATGTCGGGCGCGGCGGTTGCCTGGACCAGGCCGCCGCCGGTGCCGCGCTGGCCGCCGGGCGGATCGCGGCGGCGGCGCTCGATGTGTTCGAGGTGGAGCCGCTGCCGCAGGATTCGCCGCTCTACCGGCTGCCGAATGTGCTGATCACCCCGCATATGGCAGGCGACAGTGCGGAATATGAGACCAATGTGCTGAAGCTTCTGGACGAGAACCTGGCCCGGCTGGCCGATCCCGCCGGAGGGCCGTTGCGAAACGAGCTTACCGCCTGACCGGGCCCGCCCCGCTCGGCCCGCCCCGCTTGACCCGCCCCGGCCCGCCCAAGGGCAAGCCCCGCATCAGGCGCGGCGGCAGGCACCGGAACCGGGGTCAGCCCTTCCCCTCGAAAAGCGGCCGGTGCCGATGGGCCTGCGCGACGTAATGGCCCGGGTTCCTGCGCAGGAACTCCAGATCGGTCGGCCTCAGTTCGCGCGCCATCCGGGCCGGGCAGCCGGTCCAGAGCGTGCCCGCCGTCACCACCTTTCCCGGCGAGACCACGGCGCCCGCGCCCACCATCGCGCCCGGCTCCACCACCGCGCCGTCCAGCACGATCGCGCCGATCCCGACCATCGCCCCGTCGCCGATCCGGCAACCATGCAGGACCGCGCGATGGCCGATGGTCACATCGGATCCGACCACCGTCGGGCCCTGCCCCAGCGTGGTATGCACGATGCAGCCGTCCTGGATGTTGCTGCGCGCGCCGATGCGGATCTCTTCCTCGTCGCCGCGCAGCACCGCGCCATACCAGATCGAGCAGCCCTCGCCGATGGTGACGGCGCCGATCACCACCGCCCCCGGCGCGACGAAGGCGCTTGCGGCGATCTGGGGCGCAACCCCGTCGAGCGGCGCCGTCAAGTCGAGCCTGCTTTCCCCCATGGCCTTGGCCTCCCTCTTGCTGGCAATGCGATCCGGTTTCGCGGGCTCCCGGCACGGTCAGCCCCGAAGCGTCGAAGCCGCCTTGGCCGCCGATGCCACCTCCGACGATGGCTCGCAAGGAAAAAGAGCGGGTGGCGCAGGGGCGATCTCTCCTTCCCGGTGGCTCCCGGCAGGGGCACCGAGGCCGCCCCAAGGGCGCGCGCATCTGCCCCGCAGCCTAGCAAGGCGGATCCTGATGCGGGCGCCGGGCCAATTGCGCGCCCCGCCCAACACATCGGCCGCCCACACCGACCCGGCAACCGCCCGCAAGCCGACACGCCCCGGCATCCCATTCCGGCAGGCACCCGCCCGCCGCAGGCAAGCCGCCCTCAGGAACGCGGGTCGGCGCCGGAGGGCCGCGCGAAGGTCTTCCTGAACCAATCGCCAAGCATGCGCTTGTCATGAGAGAAGCGCCCATCGCTGTTGCGGGCGCGCGGGTCGGACAGATAGGTCCTGTCCACCAGCCGCACCTCGTCCTGCCGCAGGACGCGCCCGCCCTCGCTCAGCGTGTAGCGAAGCCGGATCTTCGGCGGCGTGGTGTCGCGCATGATCCGGACATCGCGAAGCTCGAAATGCCAGGGCTCGAACTGCCCGGCCAGGTCGATGTCCAGGACCTCGACCGCCAGATCCTGTCCGGCGGGCAGATGGCGCGCTGCCAGTTTTTCAAACTCCTTGTCGAATTCGGCCAGCGCCGCGGCCCGGCTGCGCGTGCTGCGGAACTCGCTGTCCCGGAAGGTTTCGGGCGAGACATAGGTGACGGCGACATCGGCCAAGGCGGCCGGGGAAACCAGCGCGGCCATCACACCGCCAAGAACGGCGGAAAGGCATGGAACCCTGAACAAGGCGAACCTCCGCATCATGCGTCTGCTTGCTCCAGCATGCCATCCTCGGCGCGGATTTCAAGGGAGCCGCCGCGATGGCCCCACGCCTGTTCGTCGCGCGGACGAAAACGCCCTGAAGGGCCCTGCCCGCCTGTTCGTCGGTCCGGGCGACATGGTCCCCGGCATCCGCCCCATGGCGCACCGCCCGAACGGGCAGGATGCCCCACCCTTCCGCATCGGCGGAAACCTCCGGCGCTTTCGCGCGTTGTCGAGCGATGCGAATGAAACCCGAGGAGATGGTCATGTCCCCACCCGACACCAACATCGAGATCCAGAAACGCCGCCATCGCGGCCCGCTCCTCGGGATCGGGGCGGCCGTCATCCTGGTGATCATCGGCTTCGTCTGGTGGCTGGGGGGCGAATTCGGCGCGCAGAGCCCTGCGGAACCGGCAACGCCCTCCCCCGCCCCGGTGAGCGAGATCGAGCCAGAGACCGAGACGCTGCCCGCCACGCCCGAAGCCCCAGCGCCGGAAACCCCCGGCACCACCACCACGCCCTGAGCATGACACCGGAGTGGGAAGGGGGGGCGGGAAGCCGGCGCCCCCGGCACTCGCTTCCCGCCCCCAATAGCCGCCCCTTGCCGGATGCGATCCTCTGACGCAAGGGACCGGCGGATCCCGATGACGGGCGGATCCCGATGACGGGCGGATCCCGGTAAAGAAACGGGGCGCCTTGTCGGAACCCGCTCCTCGACCCCGAATCGGTTGCCCCGGCATTCCGGCAACATCGATCCAGCCAAGCGCAACATCTCGTCAGCAAGAGTGGCCACCGGGCTCGGATCGCCCGCCCCGAGGCCCGCCGCAGCGCGGCGAAAAGCCCTGTTGCGGCGCCTTTTCTGCGCCGGCCTCCCGGCAGCGTGATGCGATGGAGCGGCACTCCCTCCCTCGATCCTTCGGGAGGTGCGCGCCAGATCAAAGACGCCCATGGGCCAATCCGATCAAGCCAGCCCCCCGCGTGCGGGACCCGCAACCTGCCAGAGCCGCAGCGAAATCCCACCGGAAATACCGAATCTGCAAAAACTCCGGGCAGAACCCGGTGCCGCCCGGTCCAATCCGGCGCCCGGCGGCAGATGGTTCTTGCTCGTGACAAAACGAGTAAATAGAGTTTCACAAGGTATAAATTTATAATTCACATCTGTCCTGTTTTCTTGGGCAGGAACATGACTTCTTTGGGAATGCACGCATCGTGACCTTGCGAACCGTCATCATAGGTTACGGAAAAATGGGGGAAATCCGGCATCGCGCGATGGAGCGTCTTGGCGGTTACGAGGTGGTCGCGGCATCGGATGTCTTCACCGACCGCGATATCGGCATCCCCCTTTACCAGGATCCGGCCGAGACCTTCCGCCACAAGCCCGATGCGGTGATCGTCAGCCTTCCCAACCGCTTCATCCCCGATGTGGTCTGCGACGCGCTGGCGCGCGGCCACCATGTCTTTTCGGAAAAGCCGCCGGGCCGGAATCTGGCCGATGTCGCACGCATGGCGGATGTCGCGGCGCAGCATCCCGGACAGGTGCTGAAATTCGGCTTCAACCACCGTTTCCACGATGCGGTGGAAGAGGCGCAGCGGCTGATCGCCTCCGGGGTGCTGGGAGAGCTGTATTTCATGCGCGGCGTCTACGGCAAGGCGGGCGGCGTCAACTATGCCGCCAACTGGCGCAACGATCCCGGCCTTTCGGGCGGCGGCATCCTGATCGACCAGGGCATCCACATGCTGGACCTGTTCCTGATGTTCGCGGGCCGCTTCGCCGATGTGAAATCCGTAGTGCAGCGCAAGTTCTGGACCGGCTCGAACGTCGAGGACAACGCCTTCGCGCTTCTGACCACGCCCGAGGGGGTGGTGGCCAGCCTGCATTCCTCGGCGACCCAGTGGCGGCACCTGTTCAAGCTGGAGCTTTACCTGCGCAACGGTTTCGTCTCGATCGACGGCATCCTCTCCGCCTCGGGCTCCTACGGGACCGAGGTGCTGACCATCGCGCTCAACCGCCAGGGGCCGGACGGCAGCCCCCTGCCCAATCCCGAATGCCAGGAGCTGCGCTATACCGAGGATCGCTCCTGGGACAAGGAGATGGCGGAATTCCACGCCGCCGTGACCCAGGGCGCGCCGGTGCGGAAGGGCACGGTCGAACAGGCCCGCGACGTCATGGACCTGGTCGAGCGGATCTACCGCGCCGACGGCGGCTGGCAGGCCGGGACCCGCTCCGAACCGGCCCAGCCCTAGCGAAAGACCCATCAGGCCATGCTGACCCCCGTCTTCCTCGACAACCTGCCCGACGCGCTGCCGCCGATACAGCGCGGAAGCGAGCTTTACCGCCTGCAACGCAGCCGCGAATTGATCGACCTGCTGGCCCAGGATTCGGTGGAATGGCAGGAGCGCGATTGCCCAAGCTGCGGCGCGAAGGGGCGGGCGCAGCATTTCACCCTGACCCCGCTGGCCTTCCACCGCTGCCTCGGCTGCAATTCCATCCATGCCGCGCGCGTGCCCGATCAGGCGCGGCTGGACGGTCTGCGCATGGCCACGCTGTCGGACGGGCGCTCCGACCCTTCGGTGCATTATGCCCAGCGGTCGTTCGAATTCGCCTCGATCCTGAACTGGCTCCAGATCGCCGCCGCGCGCTATCGCGACAAGGCGCTGCGGGTGCTGGACTATCGTTTCGCCTCGCATGCGCCGGGCTTTGCCCTGGCCGCGGCCGAGGATGCCGCCGTCGAGGGCCGCGAATGGCATCACGTCCCGCTGCAGGCCGGGGGCGAGCCCTTCGCCGACCTGGCCGAGGCCCTGGCGCGGACAGGCCCGGACGCGGTCCTGCTGCAGGCCGAGATCGACCGCGCAGCCGACCCCGGCTTGCTGCTTGCCAGGCTGCGCGAAGGGCTGCCGTCGGGCGCGCTGGTCTTCGTCTCCTCCTCCTGCGCGGACGGCTTGGAATACGAGATCCTCGGGCCGCGTTCGCCCAGCTTCATCCCGCTGGACCGGCTCAACCTGTTTTCGATCCGGGGCTTTCGGCAGCTTGCCCAGGACACCGGCTTTACCTGCCTGGAAAGCTCGACCCCCGGGCGGCTCGACGCGGTGATCCTGAAATCCCATTTCGACCAGCGCGCCTCGAACGACACGCCGTTCTGGTCGGGCTTTTTCCGCGACGCCAACCGCGACCGGTTGCAAGATCTTCAGGTATTGTTGCAGCGCAGCCTTCGCTCTGGGGTGATGCGCTTTGTTCTTCAGGTGCCTTGAGCGCAGACATTCCCCCAGCCCCGTATCAGGAGCCTCCTCTCCGTGACCCAGCTTTTCCCCGCAGCCCCTTACGCAAGCTGCTCTTCCTTCGGCAGCGCCTATTTCGAAGCCCTGAGCGCCGCCGCCAGCGGGGTGGATTTCACCGCCCTGGACCGCGCCGCCGATGCGATTTCGCAGACATTCGCCCGCGATGGCTTTGTCTATATCTGCGGCAACGGCGGCTCGGCGGCCATTGCGAACCATTCGCTTTGCGACCTGCTCAAGGGCCTGCGCACCGACACGACCCTCAGGCCCCGCGTGATCTCGCTGGCCGCGCATACCGAGGCGAATTCGGCGCTGTCGAACGACATCTCGCATGACGAGATCTTCGCCTATCAGCTTGAATCCATGGCCCGGCCGGGCGACCTGCTGTGGACGGTCTCTTCCTCGGGCAATTCGCAAAACGTCGTGCGCGCGCTTGAAGTGGCCAGGGGCATCAGCCTGACAACGCTGTCCTTCACCGGATTCGAGGGCGGACGGTCGCGCGGCATGGCGGATGTGAACGTCCATGTCGATTCCAACAATTACGGCGTGGTCGAGGATATCCACATGGGCTTCGTCCATGTTCTCGCGCAGTTCCTGCGCATGAAGAACATGGATCCCGCCCTGGTCGGCCAGCGCAAGTTCTGATCCCGCAGATGCCCGCCCAAGGTGCCGCATCGCCCGAAACCCCGGCCGTGGTGGATGACGCGCTGAGGCTGTCGCTGGTCGCGCTGCTGGCCGCGCTTGGCCGCGAGGTTCTCGCCGCCAAGGCGGACGTATCGGCCAAGGGCAGCGACGGGCTCGATCTCGTGACCTCGGTCGATCTGGCGATCCAGTCGCGGCTTGAGACGGCGCTGCCCGCGCTCTTGCCTGGATCCTCCGTCACCGGGGAAGAGGGCTATGCCGCGCTGGCCGCCCCCCCCGATCTGGTCTGGCTGGTCGATCCGCTGGACGGCACGGTCAATTTCGTGGCCGGGCTGCCCATCTATGCCATCGCGGTCGTGCTGCTGGCGCAGGGCGTGCCGGTTCTGGCCGCGGTGCAGGACGTGCCGCGCGGGCTGTGCTATTCCGCGCGCAAGGGCGGCGGCGCCTTCACCGGCGCAAGCCCGCTGCGCCGACACGACACCCCCGCCCGGCTTTGCGCGATCAGTTCCGGCCTGATCCGCAACCTGGCCCGCAACGCGCCCGCCACGCTGGATGCGCTGATGGGCGAATGGAAGCTGCGCAACCTTGGCAGCCAGGCCCTGCAACTGTGCCATGCCGCCGAGGGGCATCTGCGCTTCGTCGCCTCGCACGAGGCGCGGGCCTGGGACGATTTCGCGGGCGCCCTGATCGCCACCGAGGCCGGGCTGCGCTATGGCCGCTACCTGCCCGGCCCGGCCCCCGCCGCCGATGCCCCGCAGTCGAGCCTCTGCGCGGAACCCGACCTGTTCGACGCAATCGCCCGCGGGCTGGCCCGAAGCCCCGGCACTGGAGAGACGGAATGAAGACCATCGCGATGATCCCGGCCCGGATGGGCAGCCAGCGGCTGAAGAAGAAGAACCTCGCGCCCCTGGCCGGGCAGCCGCTGATCACCCATGCCATCCGCAAATGCCTTGAGGCGGGCTGTTTCGACGAGATCTGGGTCAACTCCGAGGATGCCGAATTCGCCCGATACGCCGAAGATTACGGCGTGCGCTTCTACCAGCGCCCGGCCGAACTGGGCAATTCGGTCGCCACGTCGGAACAGTTCATCCACGACTTCCTGAAGAACGTGCCCTGCGATGCGGTGGTGCAGGTCCATTCCATCGCGCCCCTGCTGTCGGCGCAGGAGGTCAAGGATTTCGTCGCGGCCTTCCTGGCCTCGGACCACGATGTCATGCTGTCGTGCATCGAGGACCAGATCGAGGTCGCCTATCAGGACCTGCCGGTGAATTTCACCTTCGCCGAAAAGACCAATTCGCAAGAGTTGAAGCCGGTGCAGCGGATCACCTGGTCGATCACCGGATGGCGTTCAGCCCCCTATCTGGCGGCGGTCGAGGCGGGCCGGATCGGCACCTACAACGGCTCCATCGGCTTCCATGCGGTCAACCCGATCTCGGGCCATGTGATCAAGACCCAACTCGATCTCGACATCGCCGAGGCGCTGATGGCCGTCCTTTCGAAGCACGAAGGGGCCTGAGCGATGCGCGTCCTCGTCTCGAACATCATGATGCTGAACGAGCGCGACCGCTTCGACGCCGCGCTGCGGCAAAAGGGGCTGGAGCCGCTCTGGCCCGAGGTCGACCAGTTCATGTCCGAAGCGGACTGCCTTGCCCATGCCGGGACGATGGACGGCTGGCTGGCCGGGGACGACAGCATCACCCGCAAGGTAATCGAGGCCTGCCTGCCGCGCCTGAAGGTGATCTCGAAATGGGGCACCGGGGTCGACAGCATCGACCTCGCCGCGGCGCGGGAACTGGGCGTGCCGGTCACCAACTCGCCCGGTGCCTTTCGCGATGCGGTCAGCGAATATGCCATCGGCCTGCTGCTTGGCGCATCGCGGCGCATCGTGGCGACCGACCGGGGTATTCGCGCCGGGCGCTGGCCCAAGGGGCGCTATATCGGCCTGACCGGCAAGACCATGGGTATCGTGGGCTATGGCGCCATCGGCCAGGGCGTGGGCCAGCGCGCGCGCGGCCTGGGGATGCGGGTGGTGGCGCATGATCCGTTCATGGCCACCTCTCCCGACGACGCGCCGCTGCTGGATCTGGCGACGCTTCTGGCCGAGGCGGATGTGATCACCCTGTGCTGCAACCAGACGGCGGAAAACCGTCACATGCTGAACGCCGCCGCCTTCGCGGCGATGCGCCAGGACGTGATGATCGTGAACGTGGCCCGGGGCGGGCTGATCGACGAATCGGCGCTGCTGGCCGCGCTGGAAAGCGGCAAGGTCGCGGCCGCCGGGCTGGATGTGTTCGAGGCCGAGCCGCTCGCGCCCGACCACCCGCTGCTGGGCTTCGACAATGTCGTGGTCTCCAGCCACAATGCCAATTCGACGATCCAGGCGATCGAGGCGGTGCATGCCAATACGCTGGCCAATCTCTACCGGCATCTCGGGCTATGAGCGGGGATGCCCCGCAGGCGGCAGGCGATCAATCCACCGACGCCCCTGCCGAGGTCCCCGAGGTCCATGACCCCCGCCCCTGCGAATTGGGCGAAGGCGCGCTCTGGCACCCGCTCCTCCGCCAGCTCTTCTGGTTCGACATCGAAGGCCATGCCCTGCTCTGGCAAGAGGCGGGCGGCCCGCGCCATCACGCCTTCCCCGGTCCCGTCAGCGCGGCGGGCTGGATCGACGAGGGCAGCCTGCTGGTGGCCTCGGACCGGGCGCTGCTGCGGCTCGACCTCGCCAGCGGACACAGCGAGGATCTGGTGGCGCTTGAGGCCGACAACCCGCTGACGCGCTCCAACGACGGGCGCGCCGATCCGCATGGCGGCTTCTGGATCGGCACCATGGGCCGGGCGGGCGAGGCCGGGGCGGGCGCGCTTTACCGCTATGCCGGTGGAGAGTTGCGCAAGCTGCGCGACGGGCTGACCACGCCGAATGCGCTGTGCTTTTCGCCGGACGGCGCCTGGGGCTATCACGCCGACACCCGCCAGCGGCACATCTGGCGCTGGCGGCTGGACGGGTCGGGCTGGCCCTGCGAGGCGCCGGAACCCTTCCTTGACTTCATGGCCGAGGGCCTGCGCCCGGACGGGGCGGTGACGGATGCGCAGGGCAATCTTTGGATCGCGCAATGGGGCGCCGCCCGCGTGGCCTGCCATGCGCCGGACGGGCGCTTCCTGCGCGCTTTGCACCTGCCGACAGCGCATGGCTCCTGCCCCTGTTTCGGCGGCGCGGATCTTCGGGATCTGTTCGTCACCACGGCGCGACAGAAACTGTCGCAGGAACAGCTTGCCGAGCAGCCCCTGGCGGGGCAGGTCTTCCGCTTTGCGGGCGTCGGTCGCGGTCGGCCGGAGCCGCGGGTGATCCTGACCTGAGGCCCCGCCCCCTGGAAATCCCGTCACCCCGGGACGGCGGTGATGCGGCGCAGGTGGCGCCCGGTGGTCGCTACGATATAGCCCGGCGCGACCGTCGCGCCGCTGATCGTGCCGGTGCCGCCCCCGGCATAATCCAGCGTCAGGTCGAACCGCCCGCTCAGCCCGGTCAGGCTCAACTGGTCGGCGGCGCGGGCGACCGGCGTATTGCCGTTGAGGATGAAGGACGAGGCCGCCGCCCCTTCCTCGACCTGCATCCCCAGATAGATGACGGTCTGGCCCGCGACCCCGCTGTCCATGCCCAGCCCGAAGGTTGCGGCACCGCTGTAGGTTGAGTCGAAGACCATGCGCAGCCGCCGCGTCAGCCCGTCGGCAAGCAGCAATTCGTTGATCGAGGTGCAGGTTCCCAGATCGCTGCGCGTATTGGCCAGCGCGCCGATCGGGCCCGCGACCACCGTCTCGCTGCTGCCGGCCGAGCAGACGAACCGGGCCCGGCCGGAGGTGCCCGCGCGCAGATAGCAGGTGATCGCATAGGTCTTGCCCGCGCCGACCTCGGCGGCATGGCGGACCCGCCCCCAGCTTGAGCCGTCCGAGATCACCTGCACGCCCGGAAAGACCCCCAGCGCGTTCAGGGCCAGATTGGCGGCGGTACAGGCCGATATGTTCAGGTTTTCCACCACCGGCGCCGAATTGGGCACGATATTGGTCGCCCCCGGCTCGATCAGCAGGCCCAGCAGCACACCTGTCGCAGGATCGTGGTCGAAACGCGCCAGATTCGCGCCCGAGACGCCCAGCCCCCCCGAGGCGCCGAAACTGAGCCCGCTTCCCGCGCGGGAAAGCGCGGCGCCCGGCGGCATGGTGCCGGTGGTGAAGTCGAAGACCCTGCGCCGCAGCGCGCTGACCCCGGGATTCAATCCGATCGCGGAGCGGCCCAGCGAGAAATCCAGCCCGCGCATGTCAGATGCCCAGCGCATGGATGCCGGTGGCGGTGGTGCCGGTCGCATGCACCCGCAGCACGCCGACGGGCAGGATGCACATGTCCGGCACGGCGACCGTCCGCTGATTGCCGCGCACCGTCGTCACCCTCAGGTTGCCCCCGCCCTCGACATAAAGCGCGACCGCCACCGCCGCCAGATCCACCGTATCGCTGGGCGTGACGGGGATGATGTCCTGCGCGGGACCCGACAGAGGCATGGCCCGCGAATGGAAGGGATTGTGCATTGTGCTCTCCTGATCCGTTGATACGACCAAGTTATGAACAAATCCCTTACGCTTTCTGAGCGTGGCGCGCGCTAGATGGGCGAATCCTTACCCTGCTGCGGATGATGCTGCGGGCGCGTTGGACTCTGGCATCGAAATGTTGCAGCCTTCGCGCATATTCATATCGACGCATGGCACAGACAGGCTTGGCGCAGACACATATGGCATTGTGGAAACTGAAGGCAGAGCATCCGATGCAGACCACGAAATCCCTTGTCCTTTCATTGACCCTTCCGGTGTTTGCGGGCCTTGCGGCCATGGCGCATGGCCAGACCGGCCCGGAGGAGACCGTCCCGGGCGAAGCCACGGCAGAGGAGGCGCCGCAGCAGGATGCCGCGCAATCCTCCGAAGCCGGGACGGACCAACAGCCCGACCTTGAGGACCTTCGCCGCCAGATCCTCGCCACCGGGGATGCGGCGGCTCTGGACCGGCTGGCGGCGCTGGCGGAAGGCGGCGACGGGCGGGCGCTCGGCTTCATGGGGGATGTCTATTCCCGTGGCGGCGCAGTGCCGGTCGATATGGCCAGGGCGCTGGACTACTACGGCCGCGCGGTAGAAAGCGGCAATCAGGGCGCGCTGGTGCGGCTTGGCGAACTCTACCGTGACGGCTCGCTGATCCCGGCCGATCCCGAAAAGGCCTTCGACTACTTCAGCCGCGCGGCCGAGGCCGAGAACCCCTGGGGCATCCTTCGCCTGGGCGAGGCCTATATGCGCGGCACGGGAACCGCGCAGGATGTAGCGCGGGGGCTGGAGATCATCGGCGGCCTCGGCCCTGCTCTCAACGGGGCGGCGCTGGCCTCGCTGGGGGACTTCTATCTGCGGGGCGGGCCGGTGCAGGCGGATGCCGCGAAGGCCATCGACTATCACGAACAGGCGGCGGCGGCGGGCAGCAGCAGCTCGCTCACCCGGCTGGGCGAGGTCTATCGCGACGGAAACGGCGTGCCCGCCGATCCGGCCCGGGCGCTGGACTATTTCCAGCAGGCCGCCGATCTGGGCAACCTCACCGGGCTGGTGCGCCTGGGAGAGGCGCATGTCCATGGCGTCGGAACCGATGTCGACGTGGCGCGCGGCATCGCCCTGATCGAAGAGGCGGCGGGCCAGGGCAATGCCGGGGCGATGGCCACGCTGGGCGATCTTTATGCGCTTGGCGGGGCGGTTCCAGCCGATGGTGCCAAGGCGGTGGAATGGTATGAACGCTCGGTCGCGGCGGGCAACGGCTGGCTGCTTGTCCGCCTGGGCGACACCTATCGCGACGGCCGTCTGGTCGAGGCCGATCCCGCCCTGGCCTTCGCCTATTACCAGCGGGCGGCAGAGGCCGGGCAGTCCAGCGGCATCGTCCGGCTGGGCGAGGCATATGTCCAGGGCCTGGGCGTCCCCGCGGATGTCGAACGCGGCCTGTCGCTGATCGAAGAGACCGCCGCCTCGGGCAATGCCAGCGCGATGGCCACGTTGGGCAACCTCTACTCCCGTGGCGGTGCGGTCGCGGCGGATCCGGCGAAGGCGCTGGACTATTACCGGCAGGCGGCCGAGGCCGGGCATGTCGGCGCGATGGTCAACCTGGGCGATCTTTATCGCGATGGCGGGGCCGGGACGGCCGATCCGGGCCAGGGGGTCGAATACTACCGCCAGGCGGCCGAGGCCGGCAATGTCTGGGGCGCCATCCGGCTTGGCGAGGCCTATCTCTACGGCCAGGGGGTCGAGCGCGACATCGCGCGCGGGATCGCCGAGATCGAACGCTCGGCCGCGGCGGGCAATGCCCCGGCGGTGCGGGCGCTGCTGTCGATCCATCGCGATGGCCGCGGCAGCGCCATCCCGCGCGCCCCCGGCAAGGCCCGCGATGCGCTGGAGCGGTATGGCGCCTTCCTTCCGGCGGATGAGCGCGCCCGCGAGGTGCTGCTTCTGGACACGGCGGCGGCGACCGACCGGACCGATTTCCGCGCCATTTCGGAAGGGCTTGAGGCGCTTCCCGCCTCGGTCCGGCGCGACGCGCTGGCCGGGATGCGCGGCGCCAATGCCAATGCCTATGTCTATGCGGTTCAGGATCGCCTGGCACAGCGCGGCCTTTACGGCGGCCCGCTGAACGGGTTGCTGACCGGCAGCACCATCCGCGCGATCAACGCCCTGTGCAGCCAGAGCGGCCAGGCCTCGCGTTGCGTCCGGGGTCCGCTGCATGGCGAGACCGCGCGGCTGGTCTCGGAGACGCTGTTTCCGCTTTAGCGGCGCGCCGGGCGGGCTGGGGAAACCCGCCCTCCGGCCCGTGCAGAGGGCAGGAAAAAGGAACGGGGGCGATCTTGAAGACCCCGGCCTCCACCGCCCCCCGGGCCGCATCTGTCGGCCGGGTGGTCGCGCCCTTGTTCCGTCGGCCTGGGGCCCAGACCCGCCCCGGCAGGGGTGGCCAAGACCCTGCGAGGCATCGGTCGGGGGGACCCTCCGCCCCGATGGCCCGGGCCGCGCCCCCCCCCGCGCCACTCTTGTATTTCGCCGCCCCGATTGCTACATCACATGCTGTCCGCAAGGACTATGGATATAAACGCGCATGCAATAGCTGGATCGGACCCGGGGGCGGTACCCGGCGGCTCCACCAAATCACCCGGCATTGCGGGGGTTCGGGGCCGAAACAGGATCGACGGACAGTCAAAGATGTTAGCTTTATCCCGGTGAGCTACTACCGTTATCGGTGCAAGCACAATAGTTGCCAATGACAACCGTGCTCCGGTGGCGATGGCTGCGTAAGCAGCTCTCAATACCAAAACTAAGTCCTTGCGCTTAGCCGCGTAAGGCGGGGCCCGCAGGAGCCTGGCAACAGAATCCTGCACCTTCCTCTCATTCCGCTCGGCAATCCGCCCCCGCAAAAGCGCGGCATATCCGGCATGTCGGAACGCAAGACTGCACCCCGGGATCGCGCCAAGCCAGCATGCCGGTCACACCGCATGCCGCACGAGGCACCGCCGCCTCCCGCGATGGCCGCCCCTCAGCGCGGCGCGGCCGAAGGGGCGCGACCTTTACCGCACATTCGCAAGAATGCACATATCTGGACATGAAACCCGAGACGACCCCGGACATGGCCCCAGATGCGGCCGCGAAGATGGCCGCAAAGATGGCCATCGACCCGGAAGCCATGCGGGCCACCGCCGAAGAGGCGAGCGAGTTGCTGAACCGCCACCGGCCCTTGATCCTGTGCCAGTTGGTTTAGCGCGAGCGCTCGGTCGGCCAGTTGGCCGGGTTCCTTGGCATCCGCGATTCGACCGTCTCGCAGCATCTGGCACTCTTGCGCCGCGACCGCATCATCTCCGGGCGCCGCGACGGCCAGACGATCTGGTATCGGATCGAAAGCAAGGCGGCGGGCCAGGTCGGCCAGCCAGGGCGTCAGGAACAAGGTGGCCAAGACGATCCCCACCGCCGTGAAGACGCCTGCGGCCGGGGTGCGCGCGCCCAGATCAAAGGCCCCGGCCCGCGGCGATGGTCGCGCCGATGGCCATCACCGGCGCGGCCCATGCGACGGCGTCCGCCAGAGCGCCCGGCGGGCCAAGACCGGCCAGCCAACGTTTGAACCACCGCCGCGCCAAATAGAGAAAGGCCAGAACGCCCGCGCCCGCACCCGGCGCGCCGCTCAGGAAACTGTCGCCCTCCTTGAACAGCCTGTCCCATTACGAGCCTTCGGCGGGAAAGTCGGGCCAGTTGTAAAAATCTCTCCACAGCTTCAGCACCTCGACCACCTTGGCGCCGATGGCCGTGGGCGCGTCGGTCTTCACCTTCAGATAGGCAAATGGTCGGCATGGGGATGGGTGTCGAGGATCCATTCGACCTCGTAGCCCATCTCCGCAATGAACTTCAGGATACGGTCGGCCTCGATGGTGGCGGTCGCGCCGGATTTCTCATCATAGTCCAGCACCGGGTCGATGATGGCGCATTTCTTCGCCTCGGGGTCGGCGACGACATCCGGCGCGGCGCCGGAAACAAGCGCGGCCATCGCCTGCCAGAACCCGCCCGAAGGTCACCATCTTGCGACATCGCCGCGCCTGCGAAGGATTTCATTTGGCAGCGGGGACGAAGCTGGTAATCTCGCCCGCAACGGGAAGACAGCAGGACAGGCATCCAGAAAATGCAACGCGCCGAGGCCGGTCCGGGCACCACCTTCAGCCAGCCGATCCGGGCGATCACGACGATGCTTCTGGTTTGCATCCTCGTGGGCGCGGGGGTCTGGCTGATCCATCGCCAGATCGAGGACATCCTTTTCATCAACCCGGTGCTGAACGGGTTCATCGCCTTCGTCTTCCTCTTCGGCGTGGTCACCTGCTTCTGGCAGGTCTGGACGCTGGCGCAATCGGTAAGCTGGATCGAGGCTTTCGTGCGGCGCGAGCCGGGCGCGGACGAAGGCACTGCGCCCAGCCTTCTCGCGCCCCTGGCCGCGCTTTTGAAATCGCGCGGGCGGGCGCTGACGATCTCGGCCTCTTCGGGGCGCTCGATCCTCGATTCGGTGGCGCAGCGGCTGGACGAGGCGCGCGACATCACCCGCTACCTGATCAACCTTCTGGTCTTCCTGGGGCTTCTGGGCACCTTCTGGGGCCTTGCCACCACGGTTCCCGCAGTGGTCGAGACCATCCGCAGCCTGGCACCCGCGCCGGAGGAAAGCGGGATCGACATCTTCGGCCAGTTGCTCAGCGGGCTGGAAAACCAGCTTGGCGGGATGGGGACGGCGTTCTCCTCGTCGCTCCTGGGGCTGGGGGGATCGGTCACGCTGGGGCTTTTGGAACTTTTCGCGGGCCACGGCCAGAACCGCTTCTACCGCGAGTTGGAGGAATGGGTCTCCTCGATCACCCGCATCGGCCTCTCGGACGGCGAGGGCGGCGGCGATCAGGGCGCGGTGGTGCAGGTGCTGGACCATATGGCGGGGCAGATGGAAAGCCTGCAGATGCTTTTCACCCAGGCCGATGTCGCCCGTTCGGTGATGGAGGACCGGGTGAACGACCTTGCGGGCGCGGTGGACCGGCTGGCCGCGCGGCTGGCCGACGGCGCGATGCAGGAGGGCGCGAACGCCGCCGCCCTCGCCCGCGTGGCCGAGGGGCAAGAGCGGCTGGTCGCCGCGCTCTCCGGTCTTACCCCTGGCGAGGGCGGGGGCGGCGGCGTCGATGCCGAAAGCCGCATGCGCCTGCGCTCGATCGACGTGCAGATGCTACGCATCCTGGAAGAGATCAGCGCCGGGCGGCAGGAAACCGTCTCGGACCTGCGCGCCGATCTGGCCGCGCTGACCGCCGCGATCCGGCAATTGTCGCGCGCAGCACCTTCGGCCCGGGGATAGGGCCGTGGCGCTTTCCCGGCACCGGCGCGATTCCAACCTGATCTGGCCCGGCTTCGTCGATGCGGTGACGACGCTGCTGATGGTGATGATCTTCGTCCTGACCATCTTCACCGTGATGCAGTCGGTTCTGCGCGACCGGATCGTCAGCCAGGAGGGCGAGCTGTCCGAACTGACCAGCCAGGTCGCGGCCCTGTCCGACGCGCTTGGCCTGGAACGGCGCCGGGTGGGCGAGTTGCAGGGCGAGATCGGCGCGCTTCAGGCCTCGCTCTCCTCGGCGCTGGCCGAGGGGCAGCGCCAGGCCGGGGTGATCCTGGGCCTTGAGGGCGCGCTGGCCGAGCGCGAGGTCGAACTCTCCGAGGCGATGGCGCGGATCACCGCCTTCGAGGCCCAGGTCGCCGCCCTGATCGGCGAGCGCGACACCGCCCGCGCGGGCCTTGCGCTGATGACTTCGGAACGCGATGCGGCGCAGACGGAAATCGAGGGGCTGGCCGCCCGGATCGAGGATCTGGAGGCCGCCGAGGCGCGGCTGATCACCGAGGCCGAGGCGATGGTGCTGGCGCTTGCCCAGGCCCGGGACGAGATCGACGCCGAGGCCGAGGCCGCCCGCCTTGCCGCCGCCCGCGCCGAGGCCTTGCGCGCGCTGATCGAGGAATTGCGCGCATCAGAGGCCGAGAATGCCGCCACCGTCGCCGCCGCCGAGACCGCAATCTCCGAGGCCGAGGCGATGCGCCTTGCCGATGCCGCCGCGCTTGAGGCGCTTCGGGCGCGGCTTGAAGGCGCCGATACCGAACTGACCGCGATGACGCTGGCGCTTGAGGCCGAGCGGCGGCGCGCCGAGGAGACCCTGACGCTTCTGGCCGCCGCCCGCGCGCTGGCGAATGATACCGAAACCGCCATCAGCGAGCGCGAGGCCGCGCTGGCTCTGGCCGAGGCCGCGCTTCTGGCCGAACGCGAGAGCACCCTTGCCGCCGCGCGCGAGATGGAGTTGCTGAACCAGCAGCTTGCCGCCCTGCGCAGCCAGCTCGGCAGCCTGCAATCCGTGCTCGACCAATCCGAGGCCGAACGCGACGAGGCCCGGATCCAGCTCGAATCCCTGGGCCAGGACCTGAATGCCGCGCTGGCCCAGGTCGCCGCCGAACAACGCGCCCGGGCCGAGTTGGAAGAGGCCGAACGCCGCAGGCTTGAGGCCGAAAACGCCGATCTGGAACGCTTCCGCTCTGAATTCTTCGGCGAATTGTCCCGCCTGCTGTCGGGGCGCGCGGGCGTGCGGGTGGTGGGCGACCGTTTCGTCTTTTCCTCGGAGGTGCTGTTCCAGCCCGGCGCGGCCGATCTGGCGCCCGAGGGCCGGGCCCAGATCGCCGCCGTGGTCGAGATCCTGAACGAGGTCCGCGCCCAGATCCCCGATTCGATCGACTGGATCATCCGCGTCGACGGCCATACCGACAACGTGCCCCTGCTGGGCAGCGGCGCCTATCGCGACAATTGGGAGCTTTCCCAGGCCCGCGCGCTTTCGGTGGTGCGCTTCATGCAGACCGAACTGGGCTTTCCGCCGGACCGGCTGGCCGCGACCGGCTTCGGCGAATACCGCCCGGTGGCCGAGGGCAATACCGAGGCCGCCCGGGCGCAGAACCGCCGGATCGAATTGAAGCTGACCGAACGCTGAGCGGGGGCCAGACCCGAGCCCCCCCGACCGGAGGCGTCACCGGGCCAGAAGGGCCCATACCGGAAAGGCACGGATCAGAGCCAGCGCGCCCGGTCCGTCCCCACCGCCTCGGCGACCGAGGCGAAACCGTCGCGCGCCAGCAAGGCCTCAAGCCCGCGCACGATCCTGGGGATCAGCGAAATCCCCTCATAGACCATGGCGGTATAGACCTGCACCGCCGAGGCGCCCGCGCGGATCTTGGCATAGGCCTCTTCCGCCGAGGAGATCCCGCCCACCCCGATCAGCGGCAGATCGCCGCCGGTCAGTTCCGAAAGCCGCGCCAGCACCCGGGTCGAGCGCGCGAACAGCGGCGCGCCCGAAAGCCCGCCGCCCTCGGCGGCATGCGGGCTCGTCAGCCCCTCGCGCGACAGCGTGGTATTGGTCGCGACGATGGCGTCGAGCCGCGCCGAACGGGCGACCTCGGCGATGTCGGCCAGTTCCGTCTCGGCCAGATCCGGCGCGATCTTGAGAAAGACCGGAATCGGCCGGGCAAGCGCGTCCCGCGCCGCCATCACCCCCGACAGCAGCGCCGAAAGCGCCTCGGCCCCCTGAAGGTCGCGCAGCCTTTCGGTATTGGGCGAGGACACGTTCACCGTGACGAAATCGACATGCGGGCCGCAATGGGCCAGCACCCGGGCGAAATCCTGCGCCCGGTCGGCGGAATCCTTGTTGGCCCCCAGGTTCAGCCCGACCGGAACCGGCCCCGGCGCGCGCGCGGCAAGGCGGCGGCCGATCGGCTCCATCCCGTCGTTGTTGAAGCCGAAGCGGTTGATCGCCGCCCGGTCCCCGGCCAGCCGGAACAGGCGCGGCTTCGGATTGCCGGGCTGCGGGCGCGGCGTCGCGGCCCCGGTCTCGACAAAGCCGAAACCGGCGCGGGCCAGGGCGGCCAGCGCCACCGCGTTCTTGTCGTAGCCCGCCGCCAGCCCGACCGGATTGGGCAGCACGAGCCCGGCCAGCCGCACCTCCAGCCGGGGCGAGGCGATCACCCCCGGCAGCGGCACCAGCCCGCCGCGCAGGGCGGTCAGCGAAAGCGCATGCGCCCGCTCGGGGTCGATCCGATGCAGAAGGGCAAGGCCCGCCTTTTCGATCACGCTCACCACAGCCCCTCCGGGAAGATATGCCCGGTCGCGCCAAGCGGCAGCGACTTGTCCCAGACCACCTCGGACAGCGACAGCGGGCGGTAGAGATGCGGGAACAGCGCGCCGTCGCGGGCGGGCTCCCATTTCAGGGCCGGGCCGAGCCGGTCGCTCTCGAACGCGACGAGCACGAGGTCGCTTTCCCGCGCGAACCATTTCGCCGCCGTCGCCGCCACCTGGGCGGCGGTCGAGAAATGGATATAGCCGTCGACCAGGTCGACCGGTGCGCCATAGGTCTCGCCCGCGGCGCGGAATGCATCCCATTCGGGGCGGCGGAAGATCTTGTAGATCAGCATGTGGTCCCTCACGCGGGTTCGGCCCCGATTTCGGCCCCATTTCGGCCTGCGAGGTCCGCCCGGTCCCTCGCACAGGGCGGGCCGCAAGGTCAATGGCCGCGGGGGACGGGCCGCAGCGGGATCGGCCGGGGCCGCGCGTCCTTTGCGCAATGTCACGCCGGTTTCATGCCGGAATGCCAGTCCAGGCGTCAGGGGCTTTGACTCGCCCGCCCATGTAACAGCAATGTAACGCAAACGGCTCAATGAAGGAGGTTTCCCATGTTCCGCAGCTTGATGGCATCCGGGGCGGCGCTTGCGCTGACCGCCGGGGCGGCTTCGGCCGATTTCACCCTGACGATCCTGCACACCAACGATTTCCATGACAGGTTCGAGCCGATCTCGGCCTTCGACGGCCCCTGTTCGGCCGAAGACAATGCCGAGGGCAAATGCTTCGGCGGCTCGGCCCGGCTGGTGACCGCTTTGGCCGAGGCCCGTGCCCGTGCCGGACATTCGATCCTGGTCGATGGCGGCGACCAATTCCAGGGCACACTGTTCTACACCTATTACAAGGGAAAGATGACCGCCGAATTCATGAACCGGCTGGGCTATGACGCGATGACCGTGGGCAACCACGAATTCGACGACGGCCCGGAGGTGCTTCGCGGCTTTGTCGAGGCGGTGGAATTCCCGGTCCTGATGTCGAATGCCGATATCAGCATGGAGCCACTGCTGCGGGACAAGATCGCCAAATCCACGGTGATCGAGCGCGGCGGCGAGAAGATCGGCCTGATCGGCCTGACCACCGTCGACACGCCGGAAATCGCATCGCCCGGCCGCAACGTGATCTTCACCGATCCGGCGCAGGCCGTCCAGGGTGAGGTCGACAAGCTGACCGAAGAGGGCATCAACAAGATCGTCGTGCTCAGCCATTCGGGCTATCTGGTCGATCAGCGCGTCGCCGCCGGAACCACCGGGGTCGATGTGATCGTCGGGGGGCATGACAACACCTATCTGTCGAACACCGACGAAAACGCCGTCGGCCCCTATCCGACCATGGTCGGCGAGACGGCCATCGTTCAGGCCTATGCCTATGGCAAGTTCCTGGGCGAGCTGAACGTCACCTTCGATGAAGCGGGCAAGATCATCTCGGCCAGCGGCGAACCGCTGATCATGGACGGCTCGGTGGCCGAAGACAGCACCACCGCCGAGCGGATCAGGGAACTCGGCGCGCCGCTGGACGAGATCCGCAACAAGGTGGTGGCTGAGACTGCCGAGACCATCGAGGGCAATCGCGACATCTGCCGCCAGATGGAATGCTCGATGGGCAATCTGGTCGCCGATGCGCAGCTTGCCCGCGTGGCCGATCAGGGCGTGACCATCAGCCTGGCCAATTCCGGCGGGCTGCGCGCCTCGATCGACGCGGGCGAGGTCACCATGGGCGAGGTGCTGACGGTGCTGCCGTTCCAGAACACGCTGTCGACCTTCGAGATCACCGGCGCGGAGCTGGTCGAGGCGCTGGAGAACGGCGCCAGCCAGTATGAGGAAAAGGCGGGCCGCTTCCTTCAGGTCGCGGGAGTGAAATACGCCGTCGATCCCGCCGCCCCCGCGGGCGAGCGGATCTCGGAGGTGCTGGTGGCCGAGGGCGGGGCTTTCGTGCCGGTCGATCCCGAAAAGGCCTATCTGGTGGTCTCGAACAACTATGTCCGCCAGGGCGGCGACGGCTTCGGCATGTTCGTCAATGCCGCCAAGGCATATGACTTCGGCCCCGACCTTGCCGATGTGGTGGCGGAATATCTGGCGGCGGGCGGCGCCTATCAGCCCTATACCGACGGCCGCATCACGGTGAAGTGACGCCGCGCGTCGGCGCGGGCAGAGGCTTGCGAAGCCCGCGCGAACTGGCTATCTAGGCGCGGCGGAGCGATCCGCCGCCCTTCGAGCGGGCGTTGTGTAATGGTAAGACCCTTGCCTTCCAAGCAAGAGACGCGGGTTCGATTCCCGCCGCCCGCTCCACACTACCAAACTTATTATATATTTATCAGTAAGTTACGATCAAATGTGTCCCACGCCGGAAACGCTGTTGGGACACCTGCTACCCATCACTCCCCCAACAGCGCGTCTATCCGGCCCGGCTGGTATCCCGACCATGTTCCGGTCGGCGCCACCACCACGGGCGCCTCCTGGTGCCCGGCCTCGCGAAACCGCGCCGCGTCATAGGGGGTCAGATCCTCGACCTGATACGGGATGGACAGGCGGTCGAGGTGGCGCTTGGTGGCGATGCAGGGTTGGCAGCCGGGGCGGGTGTAGAGGGTCAGCATTTTGGTTCTCCGGCGAACGGGGTTGATGCCTGCTTGAGAGGTTTCATTTAAGCTCCGGCGTTTGGGGTTGATGAGATGAGCCAGCCCCGGCCCGCTCTCCACAAAAAGGGCCGTAGGGGCGGGGCTGGCGGCGGTTGGATCAGGCGATGAGTCTGGCCGTGGGATGGATCAGTTTCGCCAGCACGGACAGGCCTTTCGCTGTGATGCGGACCTGCTCGGTGATCTTCTCGGAGCCGTCCGCCCGCAGCACGGTTGTGGTCTTGTGTTCCAGCAGGCCCTGATTGCACTTCGTCTGGAAGCCGAGCCATGTCGGGCTGTTGGCGCGTTTGTAGATCCAGCCGTTGTGCGACAGCCAGTCGAACAGGTCTTTCGGGCGGATGCCGAGGTTCTTCGCTGCTTCGGTGACGTTCAGGCTGCCATCGGCCTTGGTCAGGCGTTCGTGAGCCGCAACATCCTCGCTCATGTCCTCGACCTTGGCTTCCAGCGCGATCACCTTTTCGGTGTAGGTCAGCAGCAGGCCCCGCATCGCTGCCGGGCTTTCGAGGATTTTGGACGGGTCGAAGGTTTCGCGCTCGGCTTCGAGCTGCTGCCACCGATCCACCACGCGGGCGGTGAACTCGGGGGAGAGCTGCGCGACGACGACGAGCGTGTCGCGCTTCTTGAGGTGGTAGACCTGCATCCCATGTTTTCGTCCATGGGACGTCTCGATTTGAACTTCCTCAATTTGAGGGAATTCAATTACGCCGCGCTCTGCCAAGGTGTCGATGGTGCGCTTGACGTTGTCGTGCCGCTTCTCGACCAGATCGGCGATTTCGCGTGACGACATGGTGATGGGGCCTTGGCCGGGGATCATAACCTGCATGTTCATCTCTCCTTCCCTTCAATAGCGTCCGATGCCGGGTGCCCAATGCCCCAAGCTGTTCTCGATCCAGAGACCGCCGTTCTTCATGCGGTCGTCATCTTTCCAGACGGTGGTCATGGCCCGCGCATCCACGCTGGCCCTGTTGTTCAGCTGTTCGACCGGACCCCAGTTCGAATTGACGATCACGCACATGCTGGTGGCATCGTCGGGGAACTCGCCCCGGATCAGCGCAAGCAGCGCCTCCGCGTGGTGCTGGATACGCTCTTGTCTGGTCATGCTGTCGGCTTTGGCGATGGCGGGAACGGCGAGTGCTGCACCGGCAATCGGCAGCGCCATCAGAAGGTTCCGCCGCCTGACCCCTTCAGAATCAAGGCATGCGGCATTAGTATGGTGGTTAGCCATTCTCGATCTCCGTTTCAGATCGTGTTTCGGTTAGGGCCGGGTTGGTGTTCGTAGCACCGCCCGGCCCGTTGCGTTTTGGTATCGCACTGTCTACACTACGGCTTTACAAACATATCGTCAAGACGGTGGCTATACAGTGTCTAGCAGAATAAAAAGCGCGCAGGTTAATCTGCGCATCCGACCAGAGTTGAAAGAAGCCGCAGAGAAAGCAGCCGCTGACGATCAGCGCTCGCTAACCTCTTTGGTCGAAAAGCTTTTGACTGATTACGCCCGCGACAAGGGCTACCTGCCGAAGTGACCGTCAACGCGATCTGGCTGGCCGACTGTGCCCCTACGAGCGTGAGGTCCGCGCGCTCATGACCCTACAAGGCGCGGGGAGGATCTAGGCCCGGCACACCGCCTCGAACCCGATCACCAGATCGGCACCGGCCTCGCCCACCGGGTCGGGGGTCTCGGGATGGTCCAGCAGGGCCCGGCGCAGCGCGGCCACATCCGGGGCGGCGGCGATGCACAGCCCGGCATCATTTGCGGGTCTGACGCAGCCGGTCATGCCAAGCAGCGCCGCCAGCAGCAGCGGAATTCTTCGCATCGTCATATCCTTTCACGGTTTCAAGCGCGGCCCTGTCGGCATCGGCGCGAAGCTTTGCGCGGGCGTCCGAGCGCCCCCGCAGATAGGTTGCGGCAAAGGTGATGACGACGACGAGCGCGCCCGCCACCCACTTCCCGGCCTCGCCCATCAGCCATGTGATGAGGGCGGTCATGTGGACCACCCCCTGCGCTTGGCGAGGGCATAGGCGGCTTCGGTCCCGGCGCCGATCAGCGCGCCGAGGACCAGGGCAAGATCATGATCCAGCGCCGCGCCGTATTGCGGTGCGACGAGACCATAGGTCACCAGCGCCGAGGCCAGCCAGCGGGCGAGGATGCGCGAGATGGGTCCGATCATGGATCAGGCTCCTTTGAGGATACGGTTGATTGCAGCGATCAGCCCGGCCAGCCAGCCGCCCGAGGCCGGGGCCGGATCGGGCGGCGGGGTAGCGGCGGGGCGGTTGGCCTCGGCCAGCCATTTCGGCACCGAGAAACCCGGGCAGGCCTTGGCGGCATATTGGTTGTGCCCGGTCACCGGCACAGCCCCGAACCGCGATTGCAGATCGGCAATCAGCTTGCGCAGCGCCCGGTCCTGCTCCGGCGTGAAATGGTCCGCAAACGCATCGCTCGCGGCCGAGCCATGACCGCCGAAGAGGCTGATCCCGATGGTTCCGGTGTTGCGCCCCGCCACATGGGCGCCGGTCTGTTCCAGCGGGCGGCCCGGGACCACGGTGCCGTCGCGGTCGATCAGATAGTGATAGCCGATGTCGCGCCAGCCGTTGCCGGTGACATGCCAGCGCCGGACCTCGGCGACCTTGGCCGCGCTCGTGCGCCCCGCCCACCAGTCGGGCCGGGTCGCGGTGCAATGGACGATAACCCCCGTGATCGCGCGCATCACCACCACCCCACCAGCGAGGCCGTGCTGGCCGCCAGCACCCGGCGGGGCGAGATCGGCAGGATCTGCCCGGCCTCGACGGGGTAGCTCACCACCACCCCCGCCGCGTCTTGCAGCACGGCGGTTCCGGCGGTAGCGCAGTAGATCACGCGCGGGATCACCGGCAGATCCTCACTGTCCGAGGGCGTGATGGCGGCATGCCCGGTCGCGGGGCTGTCGAGGCCTCGGGCATGGTGGCGGAAATAGTTGACGGGTTCAGGCATGGCTTTCTCCATGTGAAAAAGCCCGCGCGAGGCGGGCGGGTTTTGTCCAGAAACTGCGAAGAGAGGGATTGACACATAGCGCCATTGGCGCTATGTATCGTCTTATCGAAGGGCAATGAAGCCCGCGAAACCCGGAGAAACCGACATGACCCACGCCGAACAAAGCCTTGCCGACGACAAGATGCGCGCCGAAATCGCCAAGCTGCTGGCCGAGACCAAGCAGGTGACGGTGATGACCTTCGTCACGCCCTTTGCCACGGCGGCGGGCCTGATCGCGGCGACCGCCACTCTGGTCAAGATCTTCTTTCCATGACCCCCGCAGAATTCAAAGAGGCCCGGCGAAAGCTGGGCCTCTCCCAATCCCAATTGGGGCAGATCCTCGACACCACCCCGCAGACGATCCGCAAATGGGAGATGGCCGAAGACCGCAGCACGGCGCGCAGCGTCAATCCTGTCGCGGCGCGGGTGATGGGCTGGCTGCTGTCGGGCTGGCGCCCGCCGGAATGGCCGCGGGGCTGATCAGTCGCGGCGGGCGAGCAGTGTCTTGATATCGCGGCGCACCTCGTCGAGCATGGCGTTGGTGGTATCCCTCGCCTCCTTGTGCGCGCGCAGGTCCTCGTCACGCTGTCGCCACAGGCGCCGGATCTCGGCGGCATTGGCCTTGGTCGCGGCCTCGCCCCGCACCAGCCAGACGATCAGAGCCACGAGGGCCGAGACCTGCACCCAGACCGATTGCAGGATGGCCAGCAGGCCGTGTGGGGTGTCTGGCATATCATCTCCATGCGCATCAGAGCGGCGCGATTGTCAGGCCGCAACGCGCGCCCAGTATTTGCGGATCGCGGCTTCCTCGGCCGCGCTGAAAGCCCCGGCGCGAAGGATCGCCCCGGCCTGGCGGGCCGCCAGCAGCGCATTGGCGGGGGCTGTCACCGCATCCACCGTCACCACGCCGAGGTGATCGACCCAGGCGCGGCCGTAGACCCCGGCAGGCAATGCCACCGGAAGGCTGTCGCCGCCGTCATCCCACAGGTGCCAGACGTCCGGCACGCCCGGCTCGGTCACGTCATGAGGCCCGAGATTGTGCTGGAGCGGCGAGGCGGTGGCGCCCGCCTCAAATTGCAGCGCCTTGAGCCGATAGGTCACATCGACAACCGCGCCCGAGGTAAAGCCCAGGGTCACGACTGTTTGCGCGCTGGCGGCCGTGGCGTCGGTCAAGGCGCGCGTCAGCGTGACGGTTGTATCCTCGGCCGAGGTTGCGCCCACGGCCGATCCGCCGCCCGCAACCCAGACCCCCGAGGCATTGCGCTCCTCTATGTTGATGCGGATTCCGGGGATGGCGACCCCACCCGGGGCAGATCCGGCGATGACGCGGGCCGTCACCCGCGCCGTGAATACCTCGCCCGAAGCGGCGGGGGCATTGGAGTTGGAGATGATATAGGCGCCCGCATGTTGGGTCCCGGCAGCCAACCCCTGATACCTGACGTCGACGTAAGGCACCCCGTCCTCGACGCCGGTCGCGATCTTGGCCGCCGTGATGCCGTTGCTCGTGACCGCCTCGGGCCAATAGGCCGCATCGCCCACGGCCTGAGCGCCCGTGGCGAGATTGCGCCGCCCGCCGCGCGGCCAGCGGGCCAGCGTCGGACGGGACAGGGCCACGGGCTGCGGCGCATCCACCGTGCCCGCGCGACGGCGGGCGAGGCCCACGGGCTGGCCCGGGCCGGTCATTGGGACGCTGCCCGCCGCATCCTGGGCCAGCAGATCGAGGCGGGAGGGATCGACCCAGATGCCGGGGGTCTCCGGCGGAAGGAGCACGGCGGGGGTCCAGGGGCGCCGCGCGGTCGGGATGCTGGTGAGGGAGAGGCCGAGGCCGATCATCTGGTGATCCTCATTTGCTGACAAAGGCGCCGCAGAAAAACACGTTGCTGTCCATCGCGGCCTGGCCGCTCTCAAGCTCGACCCGGATCGTGTCCCCGGCCGCCAGGTAAAATTCGACGTGAACCGGATCGAAATTGTCGCGCGTGAAGACATCCGCGCCCGAGCTGCGCAGGTGCCGCCACCGGCGCAAAGTGTCCGCGCCGTTGCGGCGCATCACGAAGACCGCATCCTGCCCGGCCGCCGCCCGCAGCCGGGCGGTGAAGCGCCACAGGCCCGCCGCCCCCGCCGGGCAGGTGAAGATCCCGGCGGCATAGCAGCCGCAGGTGTCGTGGACCTCGGTGATCGGCAGCACCCCGGGCGAGGTCACATTGGCCCCGGCGGGCGCCCGGGCCCAGAAGCCGGGCAGGATGTCGAGCCCGTCGAAATGGGTCATCATCGGCAGGCCGATGCCGCTGCCGGTGTAGAGCTGGCGCGGGCGACCCGAGCCCTCGACGAATGTGGTGCCGGTGCCGGTGCCCGCCCCGGTGACGGATCCACCCACATTGTCGATCCATTTGCCGATGCGGTGGCCGCCCTCCTGCCCCACGATCATCCTGGCCGTGCCGGAGGAGGTGTAATTGGCGGCGATCTCCAGGGTGTCGATGTCGATCCGGCCGCGATTGTACACTGCCATCAGGCTGGTGCCGCCGGTCAGCCCGGCCGCCGCGCCCAGGTCGAAATCATAGATCGAGACCCCGCCGATCCGGCCGAAAGCGTTGTTGACCGCGATCAGCGCCGCGTCATTGGCCGAGACCCCGACGGCCTCCATATGCACCACGCCGATATTATAGTCGGGGCAATTGTCGAGATAGAGCTGGCTATGGCTCGCCAGGGCGCTCTCGACATTGATCTTGCCGATGTCGATGCCCCGGCAGCCATTGAGCCAGACATGGCGGCCGATGCCCTGCTGCCAGAGCTGCATCCCCAGCGAAAACCGCTCGATCCCCATGCCGGACGGCCCGCTGTTCCAGGGGCTGATGGTCGAGATCATGGAAATGCGGTTGGGCGTATTGCCCTCGTTCTGCGGCCGGATCACCACGCCGCGCCGCGAATAGCGCAGGGCGCGCAACGCCTCGATCTTGTTGTCGAAAAAGAAGTTGTTGGTCATGCCGGTCGGCCAGATCGACCAGGCCGGATTGTCCCATAGCGTGGAAAATCCCGTATTGCAAAAGCGGGCGTCGAGATAGCCGAGGTTTCCGAAGGACAAATCGTCGAAGACCACCCCGACCGAATTGGTATAGGCGGCGGGCTGGTAGGTCGCGAATTCGACCTGGATGTCGCCGAGCCGGATGCCTCGGCCGCGCAGGTGCAGGACCGGCTTGTTGTCGGCCTGCATCACGATCCGGGTCCCCCGGCCGGTGTCGATATGACAATGCTCGGGCAAGCCGTCCGAGACGCCGCGCCCGCGATTGGTCTCGACCCGCACCGTATCGGTCACCCGGATCGGGCCCGAGATCGACAAAACCTTGCCATTGGCGATGGCATAGGAAATCGAGCCGTTGAGGGCGGCGGTATTGTCCGCCTCGACGCCCGGCAGCACGCCCATGGTGCGCGCCTCAAGGCGGCTGATCGCGGGCTGGGCCCAGACCTGCGCGGTCAGGTCCGGCAGGCTCGCCGCCGCATGGCCCGGCAACTCCAGCGCGGTGCGCACCGCCGCCGGATCGACGCCCGCCAGCAGGCCCCGGGCGAAAGGCGTCAGCGGCGCGGCGGCCATCGCGCTCTCACCAATGTAATAGGGCAGCCGGTCGGCCTCGGCCGTCAGACCGGCCAGCGACATCAAGGGCCCCTGGCCCAGCACCCGCATCAGCTCCACCCAGGATTCGGCCATGCGCACCGCGACATCCATCCGCAGGATGTCGTATCCCGCATCGACCTGCGCCGCGCCGGGCCAGCCGCGCGCCAGCGTGATCGTGGTCGCATCCTCGATCGTGGCGATCGGAACCGAGAGCCCGGCGATGGTCATCAGGTCGCCCTCGTCCAGCCCGGCGCTGTCCCAGCCGGTGCCGGTGCCTGTCACCGTGATCGAGCCCGCCCCGACCGAGATCGTGCCGTCAGAATAGGTGGTGGTGCTCATTTGCTGACTTGCTCCATGGTGCAGACGATATTGTGGACAAGGGCGGATCCCAGGGCGGCCAGGCGATAGGTGCCGTCCTGCAGCGTCGCGCCCCCGAAATGCGGCGCATCGATCTGGCGGATGATCGAGGGGCCAGGCGCATCGACGGTCCAACTGTAGACCGTGGTCCAGTTCGATCCGTCCTGGCGCTGCAGCATGAAGGTGATCGACGGCGCCGGATTGCTGATGCGGCAGCTCAGCGTCGTCATCACCGGATTGCCCGGATTGTCCTCGCTGCCGGTCCGGGCCGCGAAGCTGGCGGCGACGGAATTGCCGACGACATAGGGCGAGGAGGGGTTGTAGATCCCATTATCGACCTGCCAGCCCATGTAATAGCGTCGCGAGACCGCGCCCGCGTCGATCATCGATCCGATGACGCGAAAAGAGCCCTCGACCACCACGTCGCCGGTCAGCCGGATCAGGCCGGAATTGATCCGCAGCCCGCTCGAATCCGCCACGAACAGCGGCGTGGTCGAGGATCCGACCATCAGGTAGAGCGCATCGCCCTGGATCACCACGCGCGAGCCGCCCCCCGCGAGGGCGTCCAGAAACAGCGCCGCGACCCGGGTGTCGTCGCTCGAATTCCCCGCCAGCGCCTTGAGGCCGATCCGCGCCGCCACGCCCGAGGGGCCGGATTCGGCGGTCATGCGCAGGATCGCCTGCGCCAGCCCGGCCGGGGTCAGCGCGCCGAGCGAGATCAGCGCCTCGGCCGAGGCCGAGATACGGCCCTCGGCGACCGTGAGGCGGGTGTCCAGCGACGTCACGGCGGCGACGCTGGCGGCGATGTCATCCCACATGTCGTCCAGCTCGGCGCCGATCGCGATCACCGACGATGCGGTGGCGTCGATATCGGCGTCCCGACGCTCGACGAAGGCCTGCAGGCCCGCCAGCGCCGTGGACGAGGCAAAGCCCGGGAGCTGCGCCGCGAGATCGGTGACCGCCGCCGCCGTGGCGGCCTGGCCGGATTCGGTCTCCTCAACCCGGGTCCCCAGCACATAGGAGGCCTGAGCTGCCGCATCGCGGATCTGGGTCTCGTGCAGCAGGGCGCGCGCGCCGCTCTCGATAAGCTGGATCGAGAGATCGCGCAGCCCGGCGCGGATCTCGCGCAGCATTTCGTCGGGCACGACCTGGCCGTCATCGATCCAGTCATGCAGCGCGGCCAGATCAGCCACAATGTCCGGGGCCAGATCCTCGGCGCCGATCCTGACATCCGGCGTGGTGACGGCGGTCCATGCGGTCCAGTCGGTGGCCCGGTCCACCGCCAGCCGACCCCGCATCTCATAGGCCGTGGCAGGCAGCGCCGGGTCGAGAAACGCCTCGCCCGCGCGCAGGTCGTAGATCCCAAGCTCTCGCCCGTCGCCCGCCGCGCCCGCCAGCCGCACCGCCACCCGGACCCCGCGCGCATCCACCGCGCCCGCCGCGTCCCAGACCGCCCGCGCCGCCGGGCGACGGGCGTTGCTCTCGGCGTCCACGATGATCGCAGGCACGGCATCCCACCCCGGCACGGCCTGCGCGGCGGGGCGCACCACCTCCAGCGACGGCGGCGACGGCAGCACCAGGCCCTCGGGCGGGTCGTAATCCTCGGGATCGACCTCGCGCAGGCTGACGCGGGTGCGCCAGGTGCGGGCCTCGCGCACGATCTCCGCGACCTCGAACAGCTTGACGGCATAGCCATTGGCCACGGAAGTCCATGCGATCACGTCGCCCGGCTCCAGCACCCCGGCCTCGGGCGGCAGGGTCAGCATATGCCGCAACAGGCGGCGGTGATCATTGATCAGGGCGGCGATGATACGCTGCGCCTGCAATGGATAGGGGCAGGCGTCCAGGGCCAGATCTTCCGGCAGGCGGCGGCCGCCGTCCTCGGCCTCCCAATCTTCATTGGTCAGCAGCGGGGATTCGCTGCTTTCCCAAAGCCGGGATGGGTCGGGATAGGTGGCCGAGATCGCGTTGCGGATCTCATCCGGTGCCGGGAATGGATCGAGTTCCTGCGGCGCATCGATCAGGATATCGTCGTCGCTGATGAACATCACCGGCAGGCCCGGACCGCCGATGCGCAGGCGCCAGATGCCGCCATGCTCGGTCAGATGGCCGTTGCAGGCGCGCAGCAGCTTTTCGATCACGGCGAACGGCTCATCCTCGGCAAAGATCTCGAAGCCGCCGCGATATTGCGCCTCGGTCCCGCCCGCGCCGTCATCGACCAGTGCCCCGCAGGCGTTCATCGCGGCGGCCCAGCCCGCATAGGGCAGATCCTCTGGCTGCGCTTCGCCGCCCCAGACCTGCCCCCCCGGCAGATGGATCCCGCGCAGGATGTTGTAGATCTGGATCGCCAAGTTGCGGGTCGGCAAATAGGTCGATGGATCGCCCCACCGCATCGGGCCCAATCCGCCCGCCGTGCTGTCCGAGCGGGGGTCGTAGAGCGGCAGCCCACGCAACACGAAGCGCGCCTTGGGCCAGCCCGTCCACACCTCCCGGTCATAGAGGAAGGTCAGGATAGCGTAACAGATGCCGGACCCGATCATGTCAGCGGTCCAGGGGCGGACGTGGCCGATGGGATAGCGCGAGACCAGATAGGGATCCGCCGCCGTCTGGGTGCCGTCGTAATAGCGGATCCAGGCCTTGCCGAGGAAACGACCGCCGATGCGGTTGCCGTGATCGGGATGGATGTGATCCGGCAGGATCTCGGCCACCTCGCCGTCAAGGATCAGTCCGTCAAGGCCGTGGCCCGGGATGCCAGCAAGCTCGATCACATAATGCAGGATTGCATTGGGCGTATTGCCGCCAGAGGCATCGCAGGACATCGGCGGGCCGACGAATGCGCCATCGGTGGCATAGGGGCCGATGCAAAAGGCCTCGGGATTGACCCCGCCCGACAGCGTGGTGCTGGTGCGCAGCCCCGCCACCTCTTGCTTGGGCGTCTCCATCAGCGCCTGCGACAGCGCCGACAGCGCGACCGAGGTCAGCAGCTTGACCGCGATCCCGCCCCAGGTCGTCGCGGCGAAGGTCGCGCCTGCGGCAACTCCAACCGCCATCGACCCGGGCAACAGCAGGCCCGCGCCACCAAACATTCCGGCGATAAACCCTCCAACAACCGCCATGGATCAGACCCTCAGAAACCGCGGGGCATCCCCGAGGGGGACAAGGGCCAGCCCGCCGGGGCTGGTGACATAGATCTGATCGCCCTGCACAACGCCGAGCGCCGGGCCGTCGTCGGTCGGCACAACGGCCAGATCGCCGGGCTGCGGCGGGCCGTCGCGATCCGGCAGGTGGTGGCCGAAGAAGGCGATGTGATCGGCAAAGCCGTCGCGGCGCATGATGCGCAGCCCGCCCCGCAGGGTGGTGTATCTGCCGCGATAAGACGCCGCGAGATCCGTGCCCGTCATCGCCTCGACCGCGCCCGCCGCAAAGAGCGCGCAATCCTGCGATCCAAAGGCAAAGGGCGACCGGGCCACCGTGCCGAGATAGACGGCGAGGCGGCGCTGCCAGCCGGGGGTGCGCTTGATCATAGGCCCAGAAACTCCGTCACTCCCGAGGCGATCGCGCGCGGCCCGGACTGCTGCTGTGGCTGCACCACGGCCAGCTTTTCGCCCCAGGCCGTCTCGACCGCGCCGGAAATATCCCCGTATTGCCGAAACTTATCCCCAGGCGCCCGGCGCTCCAGCGCCGCCTGGCTGCGCTTGAGGGTGAGGCCGCGCGTCAGCGTCCAGGCCGCCGAAACCATGGTGATCGTGCAGGTGGCCGCCCCGCCATCCTCAGGCGTGGAGATCGGCGCCTTGATGATATGGCCCCGCAGGTCGATCACCGGATCGGCCAGCGGCAGCATCGTGTCGGGGTCGATAAACCATTCGTGCAGCTCGACCGGGGCAAGGCGCGGATCGTAAAGCCGGATCGCCGTGACCACCTCGGGCGCGAGGGGTGAGACGCTGATGTTGCGTTGTCGCACCTCCAGCCCCGACCTTTGCGTCACCGGATCGATGCCCAGAACCGCCCCCGCGCCGTAATAGGTCCGGCTCTGACCCCCGACCGTGATCGACTGGTGATCCTCCCCGGTCCAGAGGCCCAGCGTCTCGACCGCGCCCG